>NZ_JBQWIE010000022.1:0-73783 GCF_056745525.1 Parasediminibacterium sp. HNIBRBA5674
AATGTTTTCTATCCAAAACGTTCGCCTTTACTTAATAAGTATGCAAAAAATAAATTTAGATGCGTTTGCCCTGTTTTGTTCAATTATATCACATTACTAAGTTGTCAAAACTTTATCTTCGCAATCCTTTTTAAGGTGGGCAAAGCCCAATAATGTATCTAGCCGATGTTGACAGAGACGCATTGCAATGCGTCTTTACTGCCGGCTACCAAAACAAAAAGCCATGTTTAACAACAGAACAAAAATTAAAGCACTACTTGCAAGTGAACAAACGGGTCACGAAGTGATTGTAATGGGTTGGGTTCGTACGTTTAGAAACAACCAGTTTATAGCCTTGAACGATGGTAGTACTAATAATAATTTACAAGTAGTAGTAACACTTGGCTTAGTAGATGACGACACGCTGAAACGCTTAACCACAGGCACTTCTATTAAAGTTACAGGCACTGTGGTACCAAGTTTAGGTAAGGGTCAATCGGTAGAAGTTAAAGCCACCACTTTAGAAATTTTAGGCGATAGCGATGCTGAAAAATATCCTTTACAGCCTAAAAAACATAGCCTTGAGTTTTTACGTGAAAAAGCACATTTACGTTTTAGAACCAATACGTTTGGTGCTATTTTTCGTGTACGTCACTCATTGGCATTTGCTGTGCATCAGTTTTTTAATAACCGTGGTTTTGTGTACTTACACACACCCATTATTACCGCTAGCGATGCTGAAGGTGCTGGTGAAATGTTTAGAGTAACCACCTTGCCAATGGATGGCAGCGCACCAAAAAATGAAGATGGCAGCATTAATTATGGCGAAGATTTCTTTGGTAAAAGCACCAATCTTACGGTAAGTGGCCAGCTTGAAGGTGAATTGGGCGCTATGGCTTTTAGCGATATCTACACATTTGGCCCTACGTTTAGAGCTGAAAACAGTAACACAGCTCGTCACTTGGCTGAGTTTTGGATGATTGAGCCAGAAGTTGCCTTTAATGATCTTGAAGACAATATGGATTTGGCAGAAGACTTTATCCAATACTTGATTAAATATGTAATGGAAAACAACAAGGAAGACCTTGAGTTTTTAGACCAACGCTTAGCAGAAGAAGAAAAACAAAAGCCACAAGCAGAGCGTCAAGAATTTGGTTTGCTAGAGAAATTACGCTTTGTAACCGATAATAAATTTGAGCGCATTACTTATACAGAAGCCATTCAAATATTGTTGGATTCACCGCATTATAAAAAGAAGAAGTTTAAATACGATGTATCTTGGGGTATTGATATGCAAAGTGAACATGAGCGCTACTTGGTAGAAAAACATTTTAAAAAGCCGGTGATTGTAACCAATTACCCTGCACATATCAAATCGTTTTACATGCGCCTAAACGATGGCTGTGAGGAAGGCAAACAAACCGTAGCAGCGATGGATATTTTGGCACCAGGTATTGGCGAAATTGTTGGTGGAAGCCAAAGAGAAGAACGCTTGGAAAAGTTAGAAGCTCGTATGGCAGAAATGCACATACCTGCTGAAGAAATGAGCTGGTACTTAGATACACGTAGATTTGGTAGCGTACCGCATGCAGGCTTTGGCCTTGGCTTTGAGCGTATGGTATTATTTGTAAGCGGTATGACGAACATTAGAGACGTAATACCTTTTGCAAGAACACCTAAAAACTGTGAATTCTAAGCACGAATTATTAGAAGAATTACACGAATGTTACGAATTAGTGTGTCATTATTTTCAAAGAAATATACTACATCGAAACCTGCTAAGTAAACTTTAGCAGGTTTCTTTTTGTTATTATAGCATCCAAGTTTTTATTACAATCGTATTTATAAGCATGAGTAATCAACACATTCAGCAGTTACAAGCAGCCATTGCACCACATAGGGCAAAATTGGTAGCGCATCCATTGTACAGTCAATTACAGAATATCCCTCAAATACAGTTATTTACAACGTATCATGTGTTTGCCGTGTGGGATTTTATGAGTTTGTTAAAGGCGTTACAACAACATCTCACCTGCACTACCACACCTTGGGTACCTGTAGGCAGTGCCAATACTAGATATTTAATTAACGAAATAGTATTGGGCGAAGAAAGTGATGTAGATGAACATGGTAATCGTACTAGTCATTTTGAACTGTACCTAAAAGCCATGCAACAGCTTGGTGCAGACACTGCTACTATTGAACAATTGCTTACATACATTAACAATGGTGTGGATGTAATTACCGCTTTGGATAAGTTACAAATGCCCGAAGCCATCAAAGCATTTGTAGGTTTTACGTTTGATATTGTACGTAATCATCCAGCCCATGTGCAAGCAGCAGTATTTACTTTTGGCAGAGAAGACTTAATACCAGATATGTTTTTAGGTTTGGTAAGAGATTTATCGGCTAGCCACCCTGAACAAGTAAGTACCTTAAAATACTACTTAGAGCGTCATATTGAGGTAGATGGTGACCATCACGGCCACTTGGCTATGGAAATGGTAGCAGAATTATGTGGTGATGATACAGCTAAATGGCAAGCGGCTACAGAAGCATCTATTTTGGCTTTGCAAAAGCGCCAATTACTGTGGAATGCCATTAGTCAAAAGCTAGAAGAAGTGGTTTCTTTAGCTTAAGAAAAATTATTTTAAGATTTCTCCAAAAAAACTAGCAGATTATTTCTGAAATTGCAAACTAGCTATTATATTTGCAGCCCTTTACGGATGGTGCGGTAGCTCAGTCGGTAGAGCAAAGGACTGAAAATCCTTGTGTCGCCGGTTCGATCCCGGCTCACACCACATTTAAAGAACATAAACCCACACTAGTTGTGGGTTTTGTGTTTTGTACCTTTTCCTAATCGCTAAAAGCTATTATTTACTTTCTAGGTACAGCCACTTGCAACCGCTTTCTACAATAATTGTACAGAGGTGTTTCTATAAATTTATATAAGGCAATAGCTATTAGCCACAGTAATACAAAATTCCTATCCGGCAGCAGCACCCATGTTTTTAAACGAAGATTGACGTAGCTAATATGTATTAAATAGAAAGCAAAAGAAGCATTGCCTAATAATACTAACAGTTTGCTACCAAGTAAGCGTTGTAATACTGTCGCTTCGCAAATAAGCCCTGCCAAAAGCAAAGCAATACTCATTGGCAATAAGGTTTTAGACAACAACATACCTACAGGATGATTATAGCCATGCTGATAAGCATTTGGCTGTAGTAAACCAATACCATACATAGCCATTATCAAACTAATGATGCCAACGATAGTTTTATAAGGCATCTTCATTAGCCATGCCTGCTGCTGCTTTATAGCTTTTGCCAGAAGCATGCCTGCTAAAAAATCTGTTGCCCTACCGGGAAAAGTACCCATTAGCAAAAAGTGGGCGGGTCTAAAATACCGCTGCGTATTATGGTTGATAACATACCAAACACTGCCGATAGACCAATAAGCTGCATACAAGCCTATTAGCGCTAGAAACAACCACACAATATGCTTTTGCTGAAGAAAAAATAACAAAGGCGCTAATAAGTAAAAATTAAGCTCTACCGTAAGCGACCAAGCTTGGTTAATACCATCTAAATTATGCACATCACTAAAGCCATGTGCTAGCGTGTAGGTAAATGCAGAAAAATGATAATTACCATAACGCTTGTCTAAATAATATGCGGTTAATATTACCCAATACAAGGGCAGTATTCTGGCACAACGTACCAAGCAATAGCGCCAGTAGCTACTAGCAGATTGCAGTGGTTTATCTTCATACGTGTAGGCAATTAAAAAGCCACTCAACACAAAAAATAGAGTTACCCCAATGTGACATTCATTCGCTAAGCGCATTACCTCTGGATGTAGCCAACCGTACCAATATTTTCGGTTGTGGTAGATAAACACCATACACACAGCAATACACCTAATGCCAGTTAGTGCCTGAAACCGTTGCGTTTGGTTGCTTGCTGCTGCTAAAGAAGTCATATCTGATAAGAGACAATGGGTTTTAAAAGCGATAAATATAAATAGTATTGGTACAACTGGTCGTATAGTAATGAATACAAAGTAAAGCGGCTAATAACTTTCGTTACTAGCCGCTTACTATTTATCTATTCTCTTAACTTATTTACTTACTGCTTCAATATCGCTTTAGTAGCTAGGAAGCCGTTTTGCTCGTCTGATATGTACAATACATAGCTACCACTTTGCAAGCCTCTTGTGTTCATCGTAGCTAGTACATTCACGCCTCTACTGCTTGGTGTTACCGTTTGTACTTGTAAGGTTCTACCTGCTAAGTCCATTAGCTTAAACGTGGTTGGCGTTGCTGACGCTGACACAAAGCTTACTTGTATCGCATCTATCACTGGGTTTGGATACACTTTCACACTTGCTACTGCTAGCTCGGTGATGCTTTGTATCGATGAGTCTTTACAACTACCAATACCACTTACTACTAGTTTTACTGTGTAAGTACCTGGTGTGTAAGTAGTGGTTGGGTTTATTAGGGTAGATGTTTGTCCATTACCTAAATCCCACAAGTAACTCATATTGCCTGCGGCTATAGTGCTTGAGCTGATGAATGTGGTATTCTGACCATTGCCTGTATGCGTTAATATGCTAAAGCCTGCTTTTGGTTGTGCACCTACATGTATTTGTGTGGTAGCTGCGTGGCTAGTACAACCATTGGCATCGGTTACCATTAGGGTGACATCTCTATCACCATAGTTAGCATACGTTTTTGTTACATTGGCTGTAGTGGCTGTTGTACCATCATTTAAATCCCACAAGTAGGTAAATGGTGCGGTACCGCCTGTGGTGGTATTGGTAAATACATACTGATTACCATTCACACATTGGCTAAGATTATTGACACTAAAGCTGGCTTGTAGGTTACATGGTGTAGGTGTTGGTAGCACTACTACTGGCGGTACTACTGCTGTTACAGTAATGCTTAAGCTGGTGGCTGGTGCACCACAACTGTTGCTTACAGTATAGCTGATGGTAGTTGTACCTGCTGCTACCGCTGTTACTACACCTGTATTGGCATCTACTGTTGCTACTGCTGTATTGCTGCTGCTCCATACACCGCCTGTTGTGGCGCTGCTATAGTTGCTGGTGGTTCCTGCTGTTATAGTAGTGGCGCCGCTAATGCCTGATGGCGTTGCTGGTGCAGTTGCTACGGTTACTGTTTTGCTTACTTGGTTACTACCGCAAGCATTAGTTGCTACTAGGGTTACTGTATAGGTATTACCTGCTGTATAGCTATAAGTTGCATTGGTAGTAGTTACGCTTGCGCTGCCATCACCAAAGATCCAGGTGTAATTAGGTGCAGTACCTGTGCTGCTATTGGTAAAGCTGAAGCTATTGCCTGTTAAGCACTGTGTGGCATTGTTGATGCTAAAGTTAGCTACTGGTGCTGCACATGCTGGCGGTGTTACTGGCGGCACTGCTGCTGTTACGGTAATGCCTAAACTGGTAGCTGTTGCACCACAACTATTGCTTACTGTGTAGCTGATGGTTGCTGTACCTACTGATATGGCTGTTACCACACCTGTATTGGCGTCTACTGTTGCTACGGCTGTATTGCTGCTGCTCCATACACCACCTGTTGTGGCGCTGCTTAGTGTAGTAGTAGCACCTGCTGTTATACTGGTTGAACCACTAATACTTGCTGGCATAGCTGGTGCGGTATTTACAGTTACTGTTTTGCTTACTTGGTGGCTACCACAGCTATTGGTTGCTACTAGCGTTACCGTGTAGGTATTGGCTGTTGTGTAGCTGTAGGCTGCGGCCGTCGTGGTTACGGCTGTGCTGCCATCACCAAAGGTCCATGTATAGCTTGGTGCGGTACCTGTGCTGGTATTGGTAAAGCTGAAGGCATTTCCTGTTAAGCACTGTGTGGCATTGGCTATGGTAAAGTCGGCTACTGGTGCGGTACATGCTGGTGGTGTTACTGGCGGTGCTGCTATGCTTACTACCACACTTTGTGTAATAGAATCTTTACAGCCTAAATCGCCTGTTACGACTAGTTTCACTTGGTAAGTACCTGCTGTTGTATAAGTTACCGATGGACTGATTAGTGTTGATGTGGTACCGTTGCCTAAATCCCAGAAGTAGGTCATATTACCATTGGTAATGGTTGAAGTACTAATGTAGGTATAGCTTCCACCGTTCACAGTATTATTTATAATGGTAAAGCCTGGTGTGATGTTACATGTCGTTGGCGCTGGTGGTGGGCAGCTGACTATTGTTACGGTTTGTACTGCCGTGTCCTTGCAGCCGCCTGCACTTATTACGGCTTGTTGCACCGTAAATAAAGCGACTGTTGCGTATTTATGTGTTACGCTATTGCCTGTAGCTGTAGTACCATCACCAAAGTTCCAACTACTTGTTGTATTGGCACTGGTTGAGGTGAATCTGAAGGTGCTATCGCAATTGTTGGTGGCATTTGCTGTAATGAAGCCTGCTTTTACACCGCCTGTTACGGTAGTAACTACTGACATAGCTGAGGTACAAGTACCTGTAGTCACTAATACGCTATAGTCGCCTGGCTCTGTTACGGTAATACTTGGTGTTATTGCACCTGTTGAATTACCATTTTTGAACCATAAATTACCAGTTGCTGATGATGAGGTTAGTGTTACGCTACCGCCATTGCATAAGGTAGTTGAACCGCTTACGCTGATGGTTGGTTTGGTTAAAGTATTGGTGGTGCTCACTACTTGTGGTGCTGATGGAACGCTCCAACAGCCTGCACCGTTGGTACCTGCTAGTGTGTAGCTACCGATGCCTGTGGCATCTACCGTGATACATGAGCTGGTGCCTGTCGTACCTGCTACTGGGTAACCGTCTTTGTACCATTGGTAGTTACTAAAGCCCCATGTTAGTGGGCATAATTGTACCGTTGAACCTGAACAGATAATTGGTGAACCTGCATTTACATTGATAACTGGGCTGGTTGGGCCTGTCACATAAATATCTACGGTGTCTTTACCACCAAACGTGGTGTACACATAACTTAGTTTGCCTGTAAATGGTGCGACTGGCAGGGTGATTTCTACCACACCGTTGGTATTGGTGCCTATAGTTGCCGTTGGGTCGTTGCCTGCCATTGATGACCATACACCTGTGGTTGGTAACGAACCTGTTAAGGTCACTGTTTTTACAGTGCTGCCACACGCTACCGTTTGGTCTGGGCCAGCACTTGGTTTTGGATCTACCGTGAAGTCTAAGGTGGCGATACTGTCACAACCTACCGCATTGGTTAAATGCGCTACATAAATACCTGTGGCACTGTAGGTGACACCATTGAATACATAGGTAGCACCAAATGGCACTTTGATTACTGTCGTTGAGGCGCTTGGGCTGTTAACTACAACAGTTGTATTAGCCGATGTGGTTGTACAGCCATTGGCATTAGTTACAGCTACATTATAGTTACCAGCAGTACTTACAGTAATGGCTCTAGTTGTTGCCCCATTGCTCCATACATAACTACTGCCTGCACTTGCTGTTAATGTTACTGAACTGCCCAAGCACAAGGTTGTTGAACCACTTGCAGAAATGGTAGCTACTGGCAATGTATTTACTGTGATAGACTTTGTAACTGTTGTTACGCAACCATTACTGTTTGTAACCGTGTAGTTAATGCTTGTAGTACCAGCTGTTACACCTGTTACTACACCAGAAGCATCCACACTCGCTACACTTGCATTTAATGATGACCAAATACCACCACTAGTTACGTCAGTAAATTGAAGCTGATTACCTAAACAAACAATGCCGCTTATAACGCTACTATTTGCACCTGCCATAAAATTAGAGATATTACCATTTAAAGATATATTCTGTAATGTGCCGTTATTCGCATTTGAAGTTTTATCTAGTAAAGTAGTTATGCCAGTATTAGTACCACCAGCAACTCCTTGGTTAAAATTATAATAAGCCACCAATCCTGCTTCTGTACCTGCTAGCTCTGTAGCAATAGATGCTTGTATTTGAGCCTGAGTTCTAGCAACATTCCAAATACGTACTTCATCTAAGCCACCATTAAAGTATTCGGTATTATTAGTAGTACCAATTCTTAAATTAGAGGTATTTGTAACTGCTTGACCACTCGGGTTATCTTGACCTCTTAATATACCATCTACATATATTTTACGAGTAGTACCGTCATATGTAGCTGCAATGTGATGCCACAAACCATCAGCTAAACTTGCAGGTAGAGTCACTATCAAATCGTTAGACCACCAGTAGTTTATTACTGTGTTACCGGTGCCTAAACGTAGAGCATTTACTTGGTTAACCGCGCCCCAGTTACCCCATCCTACTATACCATTATTAGCATGTACACTTGGTTTTATGTACGACTCTATAGTGTAAGCACCTGTAGTTACAGGTATATTAGTATTGGTTGAAACACTTACATAGTTAGCAGCGGCGCTATTAAAGGCTAGCCCATTACCAAGATCTCCACCTTGACCAATACCATTTACGGTTGGCAACACATTTACTGTTACTGTTATGCCATTAGAAGATACAGGCGGTGTATATCCATTATTATAGTTTTGTAATACCTCGGCAGCAGTTAATGCTTTACCGCCATAAGCCATAAATGATGACATACTTCCTGTAAAGTTGTAGCCATTATGGCAACAACCACCATTTCTAAGACCTAAGAACATATAGGCTGTAGAACCTGGACCACTAAATGTTTGGTTTGTAGCAGAATTCACCAAAGCGCCATTTACATACAACTTACTTGTTCTTAAAGAACCATCGTACACTAATGTTACATGATACCAGGTATTCAAGGTAAAATCTGACACATCCGATATTGGCGTGTTACTATACACACTACCTATAAATCTTTTATTGGTAAAGTATAATGGCGGCATGTTCCATCCACCACCATTTACATCGCTAGACATGTACATAATAGTACCTGATGTGGTTGTTGGATATACCCAAGCTGACCATGTTACCGAAGTATTACCACCAACACCAGTATTTGGTATAGATGGTGTTCTTACAATACTGTTACTACCATTAAAGGCAAATTCACCATTATTGGCGTTACTGTAAGTAACATTGGTTAATGAAGAGTTATAACCATTACCACTTATATCGTACCAAGTAGAACCCGTACCCGGATAGCTAGTGGTATTTTTTGCATTTAAATAAATAGATAACCCAGAAGTTACGATACCTGTTATCGAATTAGTACTCATAGCACCTGCAACAGTCATATCAACAGTAATAACATCACTGTTTGCCAATGTGTTTGTTGTATAAGTGCTACCTGTTGCACCAGAAATAGCCACACCATTTTTCTTCCATTGATAAGTAGGATTAGTAGCATACTTAGGTGTAGCTGTAAATGTTATCGACGTACCAGCACAAATAGTATTAGTAGGAACATTTGATGTAATAGTTACAGATGGTACAGTAATAGTGCCTGATGCAGTTACATTACCACAGCCACCAGTCAATGTTACTGTATAATTATAAATACCACTTACAGTTGGCGTACCACTAATAGTTACCACATTAGCATTCCAATTACCGGTTACACCATTTGGCAAGCCGCTAAAGCTAGCGCCTGTTGCACCCGTGGTACTATAAGTAATATTAGTCATTGCAGTATTAGCATATACCGTTTGTGCTGCTGTTGCTGCCGATGAAGTAAGCGACATTGTATTAGCTGGCAATGTTGTTACAGTTACAGGTGCCGATGTAGCAGTACAATTACCATTTGACACGGTTACTGAATAAGTACCAGCAGCTGATACGGTAATAGCTTGTGTGGTAGCACCGCCTGTCCAAGCATAACTTGTAGCAGCGTCTGATGTTAAGGTTACTGAACCACCAGTACAAAAAGTAGTAGCACTACTTGGTGTAATAGTTGGTGCAGGTGGTAATGGGTTTACCGTAAGGTTTAGTGTCGCTGCACTATCGCAACCTACTGCATTGGTTAAATGAACCAAATAAGTACCAGCAGTTGTGTAGCTACTACCACCAAAACTATAACTACCACCTGCACAAATGCTAGTATTAGTAGTTGATGTAGATGGTTGTTTTACGGTTACTGTTACAGTATTTGATGTTGCAAGTGTACAACTTCCATTGGTTACCACTACTCTGTAATATGTTGTAGCTGATAAGTTGCTTGCAACATAAGTGGCGCCTGTTTCACCAGCAATATCTGTAAACGTGCTATTATTGGTAGATGATTGCCATTGTATGCTAC
This sequence comes from Parasediminibacterium sp. HNIBRBA5674, assembly GCF_056745525.1. Classification (NCBI taxonomy): domain Bacteria; kingdom Pseudomonadati; phylum Bacteroidota; class Chitinophagia; order Chitinophagales; family Chitinophagaceae; genus Parasediminibacterium; species Parasediminibacterium sp. HNIBRBA5674. Next base: position 10,229 of record NZ_JBQWIE010000022.1, read on the forward strand.
CTGTATTACCATTTAAACTTAGCGTGGTACTATTTGTACTAGCACATACAGACGTAGAACCACTTGCTGTGCCTGCTACCGAAGCAGGATTAACACTAATAACGCCTATGGCACTAATAGCTGTGCCGCAAGAACCATTGGTTAGTATGGCTCTATATCTTCTTGTTGCTGTAATGCCTGTATAGCTAAGGGTTGTTATGGTGTTAGCTACATCTGTCCATACTACACCGCCATCTATTGAATATTGCCATTTAGATACATTACCTGTAGAACCTGTAAGGTTTAATGTACCGCTATTGCTACCACCGCAGAATGTAGCATTACTTACAGTACCGCCCACAGGTGCCGAACCATTAATTACTGTAATAGTGTAAGGTGTTGTGTTTACGCTATTTGAGCAATTATTTAGCACAGCTCTAAAATAGTATGTACCTGCTGTACTTAATTGATAAGACAATACAGCCGTAGTATTGGCTATGTCTGTAACACCACTTGCAAATGTGCTACTGGTAGAAACCTGCCATTTACTGATTGTGCCACTATAGCCATTCAACGTAAAGTTCACACTAGCCCCATTACAAATGGTGTTATTATCTGCAACAATATTACCTGCCACAGCAGTGCTCACTTTAATAAAAGTTGATGATGTAGGATTATTAGAACAGCCTGTAGTATTTACAAGCGCACGATAAAATGTATTTTGCGAAATATTACTTGCTGTATAACTTGTGCTTGTATTAGCAATATCTGTTGTGTTAGTTGTGGTTATAAAATTATCTGTAGATGATTGCCATTTAGAAACCGTACCAACGCTAGCCAACCCACTTAAGGTTAATGTGGTACTGTTAGTACCCGAACAAACGGTATTGTTACCATTAGTAATTGTACCCGATGGTGCACCTGAAAGATTTATTGTTCTTGTAAACACGACGTTAGATGACACATTATCTGTAGACATATCGCCATACTCATAAATTGTATTTAGATTACAACAAGTAGCTGGCAAATCATTCCATAGACCAGTACCACCGCTTAGCATTTGTCCAAAATTCTCACTACCGTTATTACCATTTGGCTCAGTAGGAAATCCTTGTGCATTACAACAACCATTCCAATTGGCATATTGCCCAACAGCAGTTAGTGGAGAGGTAGAACTAGTATTTCCACTAGAAAACAAAGTACCCTTTTCTGGCCCTGTAACCCAATGCCAAAAACCTTCAGACCCTGTACTTGAAGTACCGCTTGAAGATCCTTGTTGACTATATTTTATAAATCCCACAGCTGTATCTATATATCTATAATCATCAGAAGCCCCTAACCAAGATACAGAGTAAGAAGCAACCAAACTATTTTCAGCAGCCGAAGTAATGGTTACCATATAAGCCTGACGACCAAAATAAGATGTAACTTTTGCAGTGTTATAGCCGGTTATCCAATCTGTTGCATTGGCCGATTTTTCGTAAAAGTGACCATTGATTAAGTTATACAATTTAGGCCCAACAATAAAACTCACTTGTCTTTGCTCTGGATAGCAAGTTACGTTGGCAGTAGTAATCGTTACTCGCCTCAATAAATCTTGCCAAGTAGCTGCATCTGCTATACCAGCAAACTGTAGCGCTTTGTAAGTAGTATTAAAGCTGCCGTTTAAAACAGTAATACCAAAAGGAAGGCTTCCATTATAGCCAAGTACATCGCCATTAGTATAGCTACCAGTTATTTGCACTGTAAAGCCTGAAATGGTACCATCAGATGTAAGTGTTAAATTGGGATCTACTACCGTAGATGTAGCTTTTGTTACCGTGTTGATACTGCTTGTACCGCCTACTTGAACAGTAGAGGCTGTTTGGGCTACAGTTAGTTGTGCTATACAGGCTAATAGTAGCGACAATACGACAGCATACAGGCATTTAGTAAAGGATTTAGGCATGGTCTGATTTTTATAAGGATATATTGGTTTTTTGCTAAGTAAACAATCGTTATAACTTTTACAACCAATACTCTATCACGCAAATAACGTAAATGGGAAGTATTTAGTATTTTGAACAGATAATCTTCATCGGATTAGTGTCAAAATGGTACAAAAGTTATTAACAATTTTTTAGCAATTGTGATGCAAAATAGACTTTTTTTCTATCTACCAAAAAAATATTAACACATTATAGACTATACCCCCTAAGATAAAGGGGTGGCACTTATAAAAGCTGATTGCACTTACTGCCACCTGTATTAGTGACAACTTATTAATCATCAAACTAGTTATCTACTGAATTGTTGTTGCTTGTAGTTGCCTGAAGATAGTCGAAGCAATACAACTATAAACTTTTTTAGGACGAAAAAGTTGCTCGTGAAAAACCCCGTCTGCGACCACCCCTACTCTAAAAAATGGGAATTTAATGTGGTGGGTTGTGATATTATTATGACTAAAGAAAGGGAAAAAAGTAAAACGCTTCACTAGTCTGCTATGCTGTTTTGTTATAATGCAGTTCTAACAATTTTGAAACCTAGCATTTGTATATCCATTGATAAATCGCTTATTTAGGCGGTATTAGTAACCCTATCGGAAAACTTGCTTAAGTGAATTCTAAGATTAAAAAACGTTGTAAATGAAGATTATGGCTATGTGCAGTAAAATACTAGCAATCTATTTCTACTGAATAATCAATATACTATTAGTTTTGCTATTGCAAGCTGACAAAACCATTTATTCTTCGTGACATTTTTAACACACATCAAAACAAAATACTTGATATGGCTTGTTTTACTAGCAATTGCAGCAGCATCCATATTTATAACCTCTCGCTACTTTAAGCAACGCTATTTTCAAGATTTGCGAACAAGAATTACTGGTACAAGATTACTTGATGCGCATAAATCGGCCTATTTTTATAAGTGGCAACTAGGTGATGATATTAGCTTACTCAATTTTACAGAAAGGCAAACTGAAATTGTAAATGGCAATACGGTAACACCTACTGTACTTTTCTTCACCAACCACTTACACAGGCTTACTTATTCTCGAATTGTAGTCATTTGGTATATACTTGGTTACCTTTCATTACTCAGTATACTACTTCTACTTACCCAAAAAATAGAGAACACCATATATCATAACAATCGATTTCTAGTTGTAATAGCATGCCTATTTCCATTTATAGCAGGATGGCGATTTCATTGCAGCAGCGGACAGATATACATTCACTACACATTGCTGGCAGTCGCATCTTTATATGCCTATAAAAAAGAGCAAAAAATTCTTGCTGCTCTATTGGCTGGTATTGTTACGATAGCAAGGTTGCCATATGCCATGGTATTTTTACCATTATTTCTGTTTAAGAAAAATAACAAGATGGTTTTACCATACTTAGGAATCATTATTGTTGTATACACCATTACTAGCCTTGCCTATGGCACTCAGGTATGGATTGAGTATTTTAAAGCGATGCCGTTTTATGGGTTTGAAAATATGGGCACAATACCAAACGTAAGAGAAGAGTTTGTCATTCATTTACCAAGCTACCTAGAAGGTATGCCTACATTTAAAACGCCTGAACTAGTGGCTTATGAAAATTGGGATAAAGCAGATATATTTTCTGTACAAAAGCTCTTAATTCTACTGCATTTACCTAGCAATGCATCGGTATTATATACCATGTATACGTTTGTTTCGGCATTCTTTTTTTGGGGTATCAACAAATGGCATCCGAAGTTTTATCAGCAGGAAAAGCTATATATCCTTTTTGCTGCGGTATTGATGTTAGTACTAGAATATTTTTTACCAGCCCTTCGGTTCAACTACAATTTTCTGCAGTTTTTGGTTATTATAAGCATCATTGTATTTTTTGATATCCCTATCACGCAAACAGCTAAGTGGTTATTAGTAACTGGTATACTGTTGAATATTTTTAGAGTTAGTTGGATACCTGAATCTTATTCATTAGGTGAAGTACTTTGTATTTTGGCTGTACTTCTTACCATTATTCAGTCTCGCAAGGCTGAATTACAAATAACAAAGGAGTTCAATTTTGCGGGTCGTTTTATTAATAGGCTATTAATGTTGTTACCCTAGAAATTTAGCATGTTCTTATTTTTCCGCATAATCAAAACTTGGTTCTGACTATAGAAATTCTCACACGACTGTGGCACATATAGCTAATTTACTATTGCGATAGGACTACTTCAAGTTCTTTTTTACAACTCATTCCAACTAGGTAATAACTCCTACCTTACTCCCATCAAAAGCCGTACTATAGTTGAAAATTACAGCATAGCGGTTTACCATTTCCATAAAATTTATTAGCCAACTTATCTAGTAGACAATATTTCAGTTGGTTAATGCTTTACATTCAAATACTTTTGCAGCATGAGTACAGATACATTAGCAGCACCAACCCTAACAGCAAAAGATTTTGCTACGGATCAAGAGGTGCGTTGGTGCCCTGGCTGTGGCGACTATTCTATACTAGCCCAGGTGCAAAAAGTAATGCCAACTATCGGCGTTCCTAAAGAGAATATTGTAATAATTAGTGGTATTGGTTGTAGCAGTCGCTTTCCCTACTATATGAATACATTTGGTATGCATTCTATTCATGGACGTGCAACCGCTGTAGCTAGTGGCCTTAAAGCAACTAGACCTGAACTAAGTGTATGGATAGTTACAGGTGATGGTGATGGCTTAAGCATAGGTGGTAATCATACCATTCATTTGCTTCGCAGAAACTTTGATGTAAATATTTTATTGTTTAACAATCAGATTTATGGTTTAACCAAGGGGCAATATTCACCTACATCTGAAGAAAATAAGATTACGAAAAGTACACCAATAGGTAGTATTGACCATCCATTTAACCCGATGGCCTTGGCTATGGGTGCTGATGCAACTTTTATTGCACGCAGTATGGACCGTGATCCTAAGCATTTACAAGCGATGCTTACAAGAAGTCAGCAACATAAGGGCGCTTCATTCTTAGAGATATACCAAAACTGCAACATTTTTAACGATGGAGCATTTGAAATATTTACTGAAAAAGGTTCTAAACTAAATGAGGTTATTTTCTTAGAACATGGTCAGCCATTGGTATTTGGTGCAGCAAAAAACAAAGGTATTAAGCTAGATGGTTTGCGCCCTGTGATTGTAGACCTAGAAGAAGGTGCAAGTACTGATGACTTGTGGATTCACGACGAGAACGACTTTTACAAAGCTCAAATATTAGTACGCATGTTTGACGACCCAAGAGTTGAAGGACATTTTCCAAGACCATTTGGTGTATTTTATGCCACCGAAAGAGCTTGCTACGAAGATGTGATGCGCTTACAAATAGAAGAAACCATTGCCACCAAAGGCAAAGGCAATTTAGACGCGTTGTTACGAGGCAAAGAAGTGTGGGAAATTGTATAAAAGGCAAAGAGATAAAAAACAGAAAGACAAAAAGTCATTGGCATAAGCTAATGACTTTTTTTATACCCGTAATAATCCTCTAAAGCCTCTAGCAGCGTAGTAAGATTCTGCACCATTGTGGTAAACAAATACTTGACCATAGCGATAATCGCCAAAAATAGCACCGCCAAGTTGCCTAATTAATGAAGGTGTTAATAGCCAACTAGAAGTTTTGGTATCTACTTTTTCTAGCTGTTGTAGCTGCTTATATTCTTTTTCAGATAATATTGTAATTCCCATTTCTTGTGCCATAGCAATAGCGTTACCCTTTGGCTTGTTTTCTTTACGAGCATCAAGCGCTTGTTGATCGTAACACAAGCTACGACGACCTTTTGGGCTTTCAGCTACACAATCGTAGAAAAGATATTCATTAGAAGTTGCATCAAAGCCAATAACATCTGGTTCGCCGCCAGTTTCTTCCATTTGCCATAATGACCATAGTTTTTGTTGGTTTAATTCTAACTTTAACTGCACATCTTTCCATTCAATGTTTAGATGGCGATATGTGTGTCGCTCAAACCTAGTTTGTAAAGTGGTTAACAGTGTAGATTGTTGTTCTTTTGATATTAATATTTTGGCCATTGATGAAGATTGGGTTAGAATGTTTCAAATGTAATCTTAACAGATAATAAAAATGATTTAAAAGCTTTAAACTAGCCGATGTAGTACATAAGAATCATTTAAATGGTAAAAGCTAGTGACTTGTAAATGCTTAATTTGCCCCAACTAATTTACCGCTATGCTTAAACAAACCTTACCATTACTGCTGCTATTATTCCTAGTTTTTGGCTGTTCAAAATCACCTTACCGCACTACCAATAAAGTGTACAAGGAACAAGCAAAAGCTTTTGCCAGTGTGCTTAAGCAATATCCTTTAACTGATAGTGTATTTGGCAATACAGATTTTGTAGGCACTACCAATTTTGGTATGCGCAAGCCGAACTTTGTTATCATTCACCACACCGCACAAAACAGTTGCGAACAAACACTTAAAACCTTTACCACCAAAGCTTCGCAAGTAAGTGCACACTATGTTATTTGTAAAAATGGTACAGTTCATCACATGCTTAATGATTACTTAAGGGCAAACCATGCAGGCGTAAGTAAATGGGGCAATACGGTAGATTTAAACTCAGCATCTATAGGTATAGAAATAGACAATAACGGCTTTGAAAAATTTACTGATGAGCAAATTAATAGCCTGCTTACATTACTTGGCAATTTGAAAAAGGCATATAATATTCCTACTGCCAACTTTATAGGCCATGGTGATATTGCACCTACACGTAAGGTAGACCCGAATATTTATTTTCCTTGGAAAACACTGGCACAAAAAGGCTTTGGTCTTTGGCAAGATGAAACACTTAACGCTAAAGTAGATAGTAGCTTTAATCATTTACAAGCCTTGCGCATTATTGGCTACGACGTAAAAGACACAAGTGCTGCTATACGTGCTTTTAAGCGTCATTTTATGCAAGACTCAACTAAAAGAATCAATGAAGCAGATAAAGTGGTATTGCAGAATTTGTACAAAAAATATATGTAGAACAGTCGATAGTCAATAGACCATAGACAATGGAAAAGCCAGCAACTAGCAACTTGAAACCAGTAACTAAACATGGATTTATCATACATCATCAACGAATATGCAGAAGGCAGAGAGAACTACTTTAATGCCGTAGCACCACCTATTATTCAAACCTCAAACTTTGCTTTTAAAACAGTAGATGCGCTGCGCAAAAGCTTTGAAGATGAATACAGCACTTACTTGTATAGCCGTGGTTTAAACCCAACGGTTGATATGCTGCGCAAAAAGCTTGCTGCGCTAGATGAAGCAGAAGATTGCTTAGTTTTTAACAGCGGTGCGGCAGCCATATTTGCATCTGTATTAGCCAATGTAAAAAGCGGTAGCCATATTATTTCGGTAAAAAATCCATACACATGGGCAAAGAAATTATTTGAAGTAATACTACCAAAATTTGGTGTTACACATACCTATGTAGATGGCACTAATACAGAGAATTTTGCCAAAGCAATTGCATCCAATACTGCCATCATTTACCTTGAAAGCCCCAATAGTTTTACTTACGAGCTACAAGATTTACAAGCCATAGCAGCACTTGCCAAGCAACACAATATTGTAACCATTATAGACAATAGCTATTGCACACCCATTTACCAAAAGCCTATTGCTTTGGGTATAGATTTAGCCCTACAATCTGCTACCAAATACATTAGTGGCCATAGCGATGTAGTAGCAGGTGTATTAAGCGGCAGCAAAGCCATGATAGAACGGATTTTTAATAGCGAATACAATACAGTTGGTAGTGGTATTCAGCCATTTAATGCTTGGTTATTGCTAAGAGGTTTACGTACTTTACCTATGCGTATAGAACGTATCAGCAACACTACCAAAGTCGTTATCGCTTATTTAGAACAACATCCATTAGTAGAAGAAGTATTGTTTCCCTTATCGCCTAATTTTCCGCAGTACGAGCTTGCCAAACAGCAAATGACTGGCGCTTGTGGCCTGCTAACATTTGCCATAAAAGCAACTACAGTGCAGCAGATAGAAACCTTTTGCGAAAGCTTACAACACATATTAATGGCGGTAAGTTGGGGTGGCTACGAAAGCTTAATTATACCTAAATGCGCAGGTTTGCCGCAAGCAAGTTTTAATGCACAAAATAAAGGTCACAGAATGTTGCGCTTGTACGTAGGCTTAGAAGATGCAGATTATATTATTAAAGATTTAGAACAGGCATTTACTCATATAAGGTAACTGTATTTCTCAGAATGTATGCAACTTTTTACCAATCTTATTATGGCTTATAGAAACGGTAAAATGTCATTTTCTGCGCCAATCAGCGATATCTGCGTGAGAATAAAAAAACAACTTTTGCCACATCAAAGCCTTTCCGTTATTTTGTTATATTATGAAACCCGCATTTACACTCATTGCACTGGCATTTGTACTGCAACTAACTGCTCAAACCAACCCTGAGAAATGGGATTTGCGCAAGTGTGTTGACTATGCCATGAAGAACAACATTTCTGTAAAACAAGCAGATGTACAAGCTAGAATTAGTGCCTTACAACTAAAGCAGGCGCAGTTGTATCAATATCCTACAGCTTCGTTTAGTACAAGTATAGGTCCACAATTTGGTCGCTCTATTGACCCTACTACCAACGTGTATACCAATACTGAGTTATTATCTCAGAACTACGGCTTACAAGGTGGTGTACAAGTATTTAACTGGGGCAGAATTAAAAACAATATTGCTGCGCAAGAATTTAGCGCTAAAGCTGCATTAGTAGATATAGAAAAAGCCGCTAACGACGTGGCATTGAGCGTAGCTACTTATTATTTGCAAGTATTGGCTTCTAAAGAGCAGGTAAATATTGTAGCTATACAAATTCAACAAACGCAATCACAACTTGAAGTTACACGTAAAAAAGTAACTGCAGGATCGTTACCTGAATTGAATGCACTAGAACTGGACGCAAAATTAGCAACAGATAGTAGCAATTATATTGCTGCACAGTCTAGCTTTCAACAAAATGTGTTGCAGCTAAAAGCTTTACTTAACATAGATGCAGCCGCACCATTTGAGGTAGAAATACCTGCTGTAGATAAAATACCTTTAGAACCACTAGCAGAATTACAACCTGAAAATGTTTTTCTATTAGCATTGAACAATCAGCCTATACAAAAGTCAAATACATTAAGAATAAAAGGTGCTGAGAAATCAATACTAGCTGCTAAAGCGACATTGTATCCAACAATATCTGCTAATTATTCTTTAGGTAGTACTTACAATAATAAGTCTGTAGAAGTTATAGGTGTTACACAATCAAGCGTTGCAAGTGGTACGGTAAAAGTAAATACAATAGACTATACAGTTTTTTCGCCATCATATAGTGTCTCTTATGGCAAGATATCTTACTTCAATCAGCTAAGCCAAAATTTTAGGCAAAGTGTAGGTTTAGGTATATCTGTACCAATTTTCAATAGTGGTACTAATAGAATTAACTACGAGCAATCAAAATTGAACCTAAAAAGTTTAAAAGTCACCGAGGAACAAGCCAATCAAAAACTTAAGCAAGACATTTACACGGCTTACACTAATGTAATCAATGCTTTGCAAAAATTTAATGCAGGTAAAAGACAAGTAGAAAGCAATCAAAAAGCACTAGACTTTGCCACTAAACGTTATGAAGTTGGTTTGCTTAGCACCATTGATTTAATCACTATTCAAAATAACCTAGCAACTGCGCAGTTTCAACAAATCTCTAATCAATACGATTATGTGTTTAAAATGAAATTACTAGAGTTTTATAAAGGTCAAGGTTTAAAATTATAAAGCTGAATAACCGTTACAAAACAACAAAACCGAAAACAACAGAACGACATAAAAAAATCATTATGAATAAAACACTCCTTTGGATAATTATTGCTTTAGCAGTAGTAATTGTTGCGCTTGTAGGTTTAAAAATGAGCGGCGTCATTGGTAAAGAAGAAGGTATAAAAGTAGCTACTGATAAAGCCATTTTACGCAACATTACCGAAACGGTAAATGCTAGCGGTAAAGTGTACCCAGAAGTAGAAGTAAAAGTAAGTCCAGATATTAGTGGTGAAATTGTAGAACTACCTGTAAACGAAGGTGACAGCGTAAGACGTGGTCAAATTCTTGCTCGTATTTATGCTGACATTTATGCTACACAAAGAGACCAAGTATCTGCAGGTGTAGCACAAGCTAAAGCACAGTTAAGCAATTCTGCAGCTAGCATTGTTGGCCTAAAAGCAACATTAGACCAAGCTAAAACCAACTACGATAGACAACAAAAATTATTGAACGATAAAGTTATTTCTCGCTCAGAATTTGAAACCGCACAGCAGGCATTTTTAACCGCACAAGCTAACTATAATGCAGCTAAAGAAGGTTTAAAAAGTAGTGAAGCCACCATTAGAAGCAACGAGGCACAACTTGCCAAAGCCGACAAAGACATGGCTCGAACTGTAATTACTGCACCAATGGATGGCATTGTGAGTTTATTGGCTGTAAAAAAAGGCGAACGTGTTGCAGGTAATAGCTTTAACGTAGGTACCGAAATGATGCGCATTGCAGATATGCGTAGCATAGAAGTACGTGTAGATGTAGGCGAAAACGATATTCCTAAAGTAAAAATTGGCGATACTGCTATTGTACAAGTTGATGCTTATTCTAGCAGAAAATTTACTGGTATTGTGTACAAAATTGCTAACCCAACAACCTCTGTAACCACAAGTTCATCTACAGACGTTACTAACTACAAAGTGCACATTCGCTTGCTTGAAAGCAGCTACAAAGACTTAATTGTTTCAGGTAAAAGTTTTCCTTTTAGACCTAACATGAGTGCAAGTGCAGACATACAAACCAAAACAAAGAAAGATGTGCTATCTGTACCACTTAATGCCGTAACTACAAGAGACCCTAAGAGTGATAGCAAAAAAGAAGACGATAAAAAGAAAGAAACTACAACAACGAATAGCGCTGAAAAAGCACCTGCTGCTACCGAACTAGAAGAAGTTGTATTTGTGTTGCAAAAAGATGGCAAAGTGAAAAAAGTAAAAGTAACCACAGCCATTCAAGACCTTACCAATATTGAGATTACAAGTGGACTTAAGAAAGACGATGAAGTAGTAATAGCGCCATACAACGTAGTAAGTAAAAGTTTAAAAGATGGCGACAAAGTAAAAGTGGTAGCTAAAGACAAGCTATACGATGACGGTAAGAAAAAAGAATAAGTAAATGTGTATGTAACCAACTGCTGTACTACTATTTAGCTGCGGTTGTAAATTTATACTGAGTTTACGAAGTACCACTTGTACGTTCTTATCGCTATGCAGCTTTTCGTCTAAGCATACATTCTATCAAATAATTTTAAAGAAAAGGATACATCTGTAAGGATACTGATGTGTCCTTTTCTTTAGTGCAATTAGTATTATTGTATTTCTGTTTTAAATATTTAACTTAGCTATCAAATTACTTGTTATGGTAAATGTGAAAGTAATGCGAAGAGACTTAAAAACATACCTTGATACAGCAGAAGATGCTACTGTAATTTCATTGCATCAAGCAATAATAAAAGACCAACCCATACCATTAACTAAAGATTGGTGGAGTGATTTACCAGAACATCAAGCTGCAGCTATTGATATAGCAATTAATGAACTTGACAATGGTAAAGGTTTATCTGATGCAGATGTAAAAAAACAATACCCACAATGGTTTGTGAAATAATCTGGTCGCAACTAGCCATACAATCTTATGGACAAAATATTGAGTATTTACGAGATAATTGGACGTCTCGTGAGGTTGAAAGATTTATAATTAGCACACAAACAACACTATTGCTTTTACAAACCCAACCAGAAATAGGTGTACCAACTAATCATAGAGCAGGTATTAGAAAAACAAAAGTGAGTAAACGCATCTTATTGATATATCGGTATTTGCCCCATAGTACCACCATAGAATTGGTTCAGTTTTTTAATACTTGGCAACATCCAAACAAACAAGTTTCTAAGTAATTATAGCATTTTCATAAAACAAGTAACAGCAATTAGGTAAAGCACAATTCTACAAGCTTTCGTATGTTTGTTTACTAATAAAATTCTTGTGCCATGCAATTTGGAATGATAGGAAGCGGTAGTTGGGCCACAGCATTGGCTAAAATTTTAACCGATAATGGCAATACCATTAATTGGTTTATTCGCAACGAAAAAAACATTGCTTACCTACAAAAGCGTAGGCACAATCCTCATTATTTAGGTTCGGCATACTTTGATACAAATCAACTGCGCCTGTCTTGTAATCTTGAAGAAGTTGTTGCTCAGTCAGATGCTTTGGTAATAGCAATTCCTTCTGCTTATGTGGTAGATGTTTTAGCTAGCTTACCCAAAGATGCCTTGCAAGGCAAAAAAATTATTTCTGCTATTAAAGGCTTAATGCCTGCAAATAACCAACTGCTTAACGAATACTTGTACGACAATTTCAACGTGTCATTGTGTAATTATTTCACCGTTCTTGGACCTTGCCACGCAGAAGAAGTTGCATCTGAAAAATTATCTTATCTCACCTTTTCAGGTAAAGACGAAGCAGCAACTAGTCTTATAGCCGATAATTTTAAAACAGAATATTTAAACACTATTGTAAACCATGATATCATTGGTGTGCAGTATGCAGCGGTACTTAAAAACATTTATGCGCTTGGTGCAGGTATAGCGCATGGCCTAGAATATGGCGACAATTTCTTGAGCGTGTACATAGCTAATGCAGCCGCAGAAATGGCTGCTTTTTGTCGCAAACTAGTTTGGGATAAAGAAAGCGAAGAAGAACAGCGTAGCATCAATTATTCTGCATCTGTTTACTTAGGTGATTTGTTGGTTACTTGCTACTCACTTTATAGCCGTAACAGAACATTTGGCAACATGATAGGTAAAGGCTACAGCGTAAAATCTGCGCAATTAGAACTAAACATGGTAGCAGAAGGCTACAATGCAAGTAAATGTATCTATCAAGCCAATAAATTGCTACAAGCTGACATACCTATTGCTACAGCTATTTACCAAATACTTTGGGAACAACAACCTGCCGATGAAGGCTTTAAATCGATAGAGAAAATATTGTTTTAATGCGAAACTACTGCAACACAGTACGAAGCCTTAGCAGCAACTGCGAAACTACTGCAACACACTGCGAAGCTTTAGCAGCAACTGCAAAACTACTGCAACATACTGCGAAGCTTTAGCAGCAATAGCGAAACTACTACAACACACTGCGAAGCTTTAGCAGCAACTGCGAAACTACTGCAACATACTGCGAAGCTTTAGCAGCAATAGCGAAACTACTACAACATAGTGCGAAGCCTTATCAGCAACTGCGAAACTGCTGCAACATACTGCGAAACTGCTGCAACATACTGCGAAACTGCTGCAACATACTGCGAATTAAAAAATGCTTTCTAGCATTTTCAAGTGTGTTACCTCGTAAGTAGCTTTTACGTGTGGTTGTGCATTTATGTGATTTACAAACACGGTATCAATACCTGCGTTTATACCACCTTGAATATCGGCATCAAGGTTATCGCCAATCATAATGCTTCTCTCAGGCAAGGCATTGGTTTTTGCAAAAGCATAGTCGAAAATATCTTTGTGTGGCTTTAAGCTATTGCTTGTTTCAGACGTAATCATTTCTTTAAAATAACCCTCTAACTTGCTATTGGCAAGCTTTTTACGCTGTGTGGCTTCAAAACCATTAGTAATTAAATGTAGGTCGTATTGCCTTTCGGTTAAGTAATCTAATATCTCGAACGTGTAGGGAAATAAGTTGGTTTGATTGGGTAGAATGGTTAAAAATTCTTGCCCCATTTGTCTTGACAAGGGTTCGTCTGCAATTTTATAATCCAACAAAGTCAGCCACATACGTTTCCATTTTAGCTCGTCTTGCTTTATAAAACCCTTATGGTATCTATCCCATAAGCGATTGTTGTGTTCATTATATCTTTCAAAAAATAGTTCAAAATCAGCAATACCTTTTTGCGCAAGCTGGTGTGTATCATATAATTCAGCCAAGGTTTCTTTTGAATTCATTTCAAAATCCCAAATGGTATGGTCAAGATCAAAAAAAAGATGCTGGTATTTACGATTAGGGTTAAACAAAGGTTGCTGTAAGTGACTCATACGATATGTTTGCAGAAACAATTTTAATTTACTAGAATGAATCAGCAAAATACATCGGATACAACAAACCACAGCAAAATAATTGTGATTACAGGTGCATCTAAGGGTTTAGGTAAAGCCATTGCCAAACAATTTGCCGCCGCAGGCTATACCTTATTGGTATGTTCAAGGGGCGAATTGCAACTGTATAAAATGATGGAAGAACTATTATTAGAATTTCCTGAATGCACCATAAAAGCCATGCCTGTAGATATGAGTGTAAAAGAGGAAGTGCTTGCCTTTGCTACATGGTGCTTACAATATGGTACACCAGATATTATTGTGAACAATGCTGGGCAGTTTTTACCGGGTTCAATACATAATGAAGAGGATGGTTTGCTAGAGCAAATGATACAAACCAATTTGTACAGTGCTTATCACTTAACAAGATTGTTATTACCAACCATGATTGAAAGAAAAAGTGGTAGCATCTTTAATATTTGTTCCATTGCTTCGCTACAAGCTTATGCTAATGGTGGTAGCTATAGCATTAGTAAATATGCGCTACTTGGCTTTAGTAAAAACCTACGTGAAGAGTTAAAACCTTATGGCATAAAGGTTTCGGCAGTAATGCCTGGTGCTGCTTATACCGACAGCTGGATAGGTAGTGGTGTAGAAGAAAGCCGCATAATGGAAGCCAATGATGTAGCTAAAATGGTATTTGCAGCATCGCAATTATCGGCACAAGCTGTAATGGAAGACATTGTGCTTAGGCCACAATTGGGCGATTTGTAGTTTTTATTTTCACCACATAGCAACAATAGTCACATAGTTTATTTATAAACATCTCAGCAATTCTATGTGTCTATGTGACAAGTATTTTTATGGTATTATATCAAACAGAAAAAACTGCGTTTTTTCAAATGCTGCAAAGTTGTTATCAGCCACACAAACTAATGTGCGATGACCATTAGGTAAAGTAGGGCCAATCGTCATGCCTTCAACATTATCTGTAAAAATACCCAAGCTGTCTAAATTCAAAATTAAGCGCTTGGTAGCTGTTGTAAACTTTGTATGCTGTTGTAGCGAAGGGTTGTTACGAATATTAGTAGCGCCATTCAAATCTGCCTCATAAATTTTAATGGTGCATGGCAATCTACCAGTAGAAAAAGAGCGTTCCATTACCAATAATTTATTGTTACCAATGCTTAATATATCAGGTACACCATTTATCTTAAAGGCATCTGTAGGTGTAGCAGGATAGGCAATTGGATCTAGCTTGTACGCGTATTGCCTTAATTGCTTTTTACTTTTTACATCGTACTTAAAAATGCGTATCCAAGCAGTTGTATCAGTAAGCATGGCTCTTGGGCCATCCTCATACAAAGGTTCTTCTACATTCACATACAATTGCTTGTAATTATTGGTAAATGTTAAGCCCTCAAGCACCCCATTTTGCCTTGGCCCTTTGTCTATGGCTTGCATTATTAACTGCGATGGCAACTTAAACGTATCTATATATTTACCATCGGTAGTGATAGTGGTAATTGCAGGATTGGCAAGCACTGTATCGTTCTTCTTTACAATACGCTCACCCTCGCTTGTCCATATTAATTGCTTGGTTACAGGATTGTAGCGAATGGCTTCTGGGTCGGGTATTTTAGCAGGGTTTTGTTTACTATTAGGGTATACTGAGCCATCTTGCTGGTGTAAAAAAGTTACATCTACAAAAGCCACACTATCTATGCCTTTTAGGCTTGTAAATAATTTAGCCGTGTAAAATCTTGCTGCATTAATACTACTTCTATCATCACAAATAAGATAGTAAAGATTATTAGCTGAATCGTAATCGATACCGCTTAAGCCACCAACAGTAGTATTTTTAAATTGTAGGTTGTGTGGTACATCTATTTCACCCAACAATTTTAACGCAGAAATGCTGCTAATAGTAGGTTGCTGCTGAACACTTTTAGTAGCTGTGCAAGCGAATAACAGTAAGCTTAAACTTATGATAATTAAACCCTTCATGCGATTGATTGAGTTTCAAAAATACAGATACTACAAGGCTTTTATAGAAACTTAAAGCGCATTCTTTCCCATTCATCCAAAAAAATTATTGGCAAATGCTTACAGATGTTATCTTTCACATTCGCTACTATAAAAAGTAACGCTTATTTTAAAACATAATCATGAAGAAACTACTGTTTACCCCCATGCTATTGGCTTCTATGTTTGCCATGGCACAAAACGATGATGCTGCGGCAAAGTTTGCTGGCACCATTACTGCTAAGTCATTAAAAGAAAAATTGTCTGTAATTGCTAGTGCCGAATTTGAAGGTAGAGAAACGGCTACACCTGGTCAGAAAAAAGCTGCTGCTTACATAGAAAGTTTGTTTAAAAAATTTGGCTTAAAGCCAGGCAATGGTGATAGCTATCAGCAAGTATATCCTGTGTATCAAGATGAGTTGCTTGGCGTAAAACTATCTGTGAATGGCAAGCCATTTCAGCTAGATAAAGATTTTACATTTACTGTACAAAGCGCTGCTACTGGCGTTAGTAACATTAAAGAAGTGGTATTTTTAGGCTATGGCTTACCTGAAGACTTTGCCAATATTGATGTTAAGGGTAAAGTGGTTTTATTTTTAGATGGTGCACCTGCAGATTACAAACCAGCTGCAAACGCACCTACACGTAGAGGCGGCCCTACAGCATTTTTTGCAAAAGCTGGCATGGCACGTACCAAAGGTGCAGCAGGTGTTGTATTGATTTCAAATACTTTTCCTAGAAAAGTAGCTACTGCTACCAAGGGTGAAATGTTTTTAACAAAAGCTACTAGCACTTTTACTACCGTTACTGTTTCTGAAGAAATTGCATCAGCATTATTGGGAAGAACTTCTACTTTATCAATTGACAAATTGAAAGAAGTAAACAAAGGCACTTACTATGCTGAAACAAAGCTTGATGTAAATAAAGTAACCACCAATCTAGAAAGTAGCAACGTAATAGGTGTACTAGAAGGTACCGATAAAAAAGATGAGTATGTGGTATTAAGTGGCCACTACGACCACCTAGGTAAACGTGATACTGTTATTTACTACGGTGCAGATGATGATGGTAGCGGTACTACTAGCGTATTGCAAATGGCAGAAGCTTTTGCAGCCGCTAAAAAGAAAGGTAATGGCCCACGTAGAAGCATTATCTTCTTGGCTGTAAGTGGTGAGGAGAAAGGCCTTTGGGGTTCTCAATATTATTCTGAACATCCATTGTATCCTTTAGCAAAAACAACTGTAGACTTAAACACTGACATGGTAGGTAGAATAGATACTGAACGTAAAACTGCTGATACTACTAACTATATCTATGTAATTGGTCATGATAAATTAAGCAGTGATTTGCCAGTCATTAACGAGGCCGTTAATAAAAAATATACCAACCTTACCTTAGATTATAAATACGATGATCCTAACGATAAGAATCAAATTTATTACAGAAGCGACCACTACAACTTTGCAAGAATGGGTGTGCCTATTTTGTTCTTCTACGATGGTATGTTGCTAGCAGATTATCACAGACCAACAGATACTGTAGATAAAATTAACTTTGAGTTGATGGAAAAACGTACACGTTTAATATTCCATACAGCTTGGGTAATGGCTAATAGAGACCAAATGTTAAAGCGAGATATTCCTTTAAATATGCCTAGCCGTTAGTATTAAAAAACATGATTTTAAACACCCTTTTCTATGATAGAAAAGGGTGTTTTTGTTTAACGATAAAAAGTAACTTTACAAAAAATAAAAGCATGGCATATCCAGTAAAAATATTACCACATTATACCTACACCGACTATTTGTTATGGGAAGGAAAGTGGGAATTAATTGATGGCTTTCCTTACGCTATGAGCCCTGCACCAACTACTAAACATCAAAGAATTACAATGGCTTTGGGTGCGGTATTACATGCAGCTTTAAAAGATTGCAAGCATTGCCATGTGTACGATCCTGTTGACTACAAAGTTGCAGAAGACACTGTACTTCAACCTGATGTTTTGGTAATTTGTGGTGAGCCAAAACTTAGTTATTTAGATTTTGCCCCAAGCCTTATTGTAGAAGTATTATCACCATCTACAGCGTTAAAAGATAGGCACACTAAGTATGCTATTTATGAAACCAATGGCGTAAAATATTATTTGATTGTTTCGCCAGATACCGAAGAAATTGAGCTATACGAATTGGCAAACGGTGAATATATTTTAAAAGAAAAAGGTCACGCCGTTAACTACACATTTGCACTTGATGACAACTGTAAAATTGATGTAGACTTATCGGCTATTTGGTAATACAATAAAAAATTAATCATGAAAACTATTCTTGTTCCAACAGATTTCTCAGCTACGGCAAAAAATGCCGCCTTATATGCCTTAGGGCTGGCAAGACAAGTAGGTGCTACTAAAGTGGTGCTATACAATGCCTATGAAGCCGTTGTGCCGTCAATTTCTATCGATCCTACAGTGCCATCTATTATGCCTGTAGACCTTGAAACGTATAAAAGCATTAGTGAAACAGGGCTAACAGCTTTTGCAGAAGATATTAGCCATGCTTGTGACAGCACGATAACAATAGAGCAACTTTGTAATCTTAATACATTGGTAAATGGTATTAGCGAAGCTATTATATCAACTGGTGCAGCATTAGTGGTAATGGGCATTACAGGTGGTAATGCACTTGAAGAAAACTTAATAGGCAGCAATACTGTAGATGTAGCTAAAGCAATTACTGTACCAATGATTATTGTGCCACCAAATGCCGCATTTAAAACCATAGAAGAAATTACACTTGCTGTAGACTTAAAAAAAGTAGCCACTACAACACCTGTTGCGCCTTTGAAAAAATTATTGGATACTATTCAAGCACAGTTTTTTGTACTACATGTAAATGATGGTGAAGATGATACCGATAAAGACGAGCAAATGGCAACACTGAATAGCTTGCTACAAGGCTACAACCCTCAATACTTTTTTGTAAACAATATTTCCTTTATTGATGGCATTAATGACTTTGTAGATTCTAAAAATGTTGACTTATTAGTTACTATACCTAAAAAACATGGCTGGTTCGAAACCATTTTTAAACGTAGCCACACTAAGCTACTAGCATTTCATAGCCATGTACCTTTAATGGTAGTACACGACTAGATTGTGAATAAAAAATACGTTAAAGCCTCTTTAAGTAGAGGCTTTTTTATTAATCTTGTTTTTAATGGCATTACCTTTTTTTTATCAACCAGAAATAGTAGCTGCATCTTCAATAATACTAAGCGAAGAAACGAGTAAGCATTGTGTACAAGTGTTGCGCATGAAAGAAGGCGAACGCTTACAATTAACCGATGGCAAAGGCAATGCCTACGTTGCTGCCATTATCAAAAGCGATAAAAAACATTGCACTGTAGCCATAGAAAGCACTAGCTTTTTACCACCATGTACAAGGCAAATAAGTATTGGTATATCGTTACTTAAAAATGCCAATAGATTTGAATGGTTTTTAGAAAAAGCTACTGAAATGGGCATTTCAGACATTATACCATTACTGTGTAACAGAACAGAGCGCCAACATTTTAGGCATGACAGAATGCAAAGCATTGTAATAGCTGCGATGCTGCAAAGTCAACAAGTGTGGCTACCTATTTTACACGAGCCAACCATTGTTGCAAGCGTTATTGAAAAAAGTACAAATGCTCAAAAATTAATAGCCCATTGCGAAGAAAGTGATAAAGCAATAATAAGTGGCTTAGATATTGCTAATGACACACAGATATTGATTGGTCCTGAAGGTGACTTTTCAATACCAGAGATAGAAATGGCATTGCAACACCATTATCAGCCAGTAAGCTTAGGCAATACAAGATTGCGCACAGAAACAGCTGGTGTTGTAGCAGCGGCTTTACTGGTAAATACTTAATTTTAAAAAAGAATTGATAGGCTTATGCGCAAAGTGCTACTTGCATGTATGGTTGTTGGTGTGGTAATGATAGGCTGTAAAAACAAGCTTAGAAAGATTATTACCACTGATACTTCTATTAACGAACAAACATCGTACAACAACCTATTTTTAGATAGTGTACAGCTTGATAAATTTATCGCTAGCGATAGTGCTTTGGCAAAGTTTAAGCAAGATTTCTTCGATTTTTATAGGCATCGCAACTACGAGTTTGCATGGTTTGATACAAGTGGCTTAATAGAGCAATCGCACAACTTTTACAATTTACAAAACAGCTACATTGCTGACATTAAAGACAGTAGCATTTTTAGCCAAGAGCTACAAAAATTATACGAGCAATTTAATAATCATAGCTTTCATCCCGATGCTAAAGATGCTGCAGTAATAAAAGCAGAATTGTTACTTACTGGGCAGTTTTTTAAGTACACGTCTAAAGTGTACCAAGGCAGCGATATTAATGCAACAGAATTGGGCTGGTTTATTCCTAGAAAAAAGATAGATGTAAAAGCTGCCTTAGATTCTATGATGAAAACCAAGGGCAAAGGCTTAGATGATTACGAGCCCTTAAATTCAGATTATAGGCAACTTGAAAAGTATTTACTACAATACTATGCGCTGAAAAACAATGCCAAATGGGATTCAATTTCTACAGTAAAATCATTAAAAAAAGGCGACTCAAATACTGTTGTACAGCAAGTAAAAATGCGCTTAATAGCCTTTGGCGATTTAGCTATGACGGATACTTCACCAAAGTTTGATACCACACTACTAAAAGCAGTAAAACAGTTTCAGAAACGCTATGGCTTAAATGCGACAGGTCAAGTGGGTGCAGCCACTTTTAAAGAATTGAATAGACCAATTGATACCTTGATACGTAAGATACTGGTGAATATGGAAAGAGCAAGATGGATGTTGCCAGATACATTAACCACCGACCATTTAATTGTAAATATTCCTGAGTACAAACTACATGTGTACGATTCTGGCAAGTACAGTTTTAACATGAATGTTGTGGTGGGCACAGCAGCCAATAGTACCGTAATTTTTAACGGCAAATTGCTCTACGTAGTATTTAGTCCTTATTGGAATGTTACTGATGATATTACCAAGAAAGAGGTAATGCCAGCCATGAAACGAGATCCTAATTACTTAGCAAAAAACAATATGGAAATTACAGGCTATCATGGTAAAATACCTGTAGTAAGGCAGAAACCTGGAGCATCAAATTCTCTTGGCGGTGTAAAGTTTTTATTTCCTAATAGTTACAATATTTACCTACACGATACGCCTAACAAAGAATTGTTTTCTGCATCAAAACGCTCATTTAGCCATGGTTGTATAAGACTAGGCGAGCCAGCAAAACTGGCACAATTTCTACTTCGTAGAGATACAACGTACACGATGGATTCTATTAAAACCTTAATGAAACTGCCAAAGGAAAAGTGGCTGACCATTAAGCCTACTGTACCTGTAACAATTAAGTATTTTACAGCTTGGGTAGATAGAGATGGTTTGCTAAATTTTAGAGACGATATTTATCACCATGATGCTAAAATGGCGGATAAACTTTTTGCAAAAAAATAAACGAAAGTGTTTCTATTGATAAATATCTAACAAGCCATCGGGTAAAAACAAATGTACTTCTTTGGCTTTTCTATCTATTCTATCAATGGTTTCTTCGTGCAAGGGAATCAACGCTTCATTACCATTATAATCTATTTGCAATAGTACTTGATGCGGCTGTTCTATTACCTCATCAATTACACCTATTGCCGTACCATCATCAAAAATAGTAAAGCCTAAAAGCGAAATAGGACTTGCATTACCTGCTAATCTTCTAAAGTCTGCATCTAGCAACCACACTTGCTTTTGTACTAATTTTTGCGCCTGCTCTTTAGTAGCAATGCCTTCAACTTCTACATAAGTTTCATCGTGAGATTTAGCTTTAGACGCTATTAAAAAATAAGGCAAATAGCTACCTTTTACTTCCTCTATAAAAAGCGCTTCTACATTTTTCAAAACTAGTTTCTTAGCTAGGCCATGTTTTAAAATTAATTCGCCTTTTAAGCCAAAAGGCGCTACTATTTTCCCTATGTTGATGTAATCTATCATTGTGGTGAAAAGTGAAAAGTGAAAAGTGAAAGTCTATAGACTCAACCAATCCCTATTAACCATTTTGATTTGTGTTAAAATGCTGCAATATCAATTTTGCTTTTGATAAACCTATAATTTCTGTCAGTTCTTTTTCGGTTTTAGTTTGAATATTTTTCACCGATTTAAACGCTTTAAGTAAATCTGTGGCTGTTTGTTTACCAATGCCTTTTATGTTTTCTAATTCGTTCTTAAACGTGCCTTTACTGCGTTGGTTTCTATGAAAGGTAATGCCAAAGCGGTGTACCTCATCACGTATGCGTCTAATCAACTTTAAACTATCGCTATCCCAAGGCAGTTTTACCGATTCACTTTCACCAGGAAAAAATATTTCTTCTTCATTTTTCGCAAGGCCTACCACCGTCATTTCGCCTACTAAATTCAGTTCTCCCAAAGCTTGCATAGCGCTACTTAATTGCCCTTTACCGCCATCTATAATTACCAATTGTGGTAGTGGTAAATTTTCTGTGGTTAATCTTTTATAACGCCTATACACCACTTCTTTCATAGTGGCAAAGTCGTTAATGCCTTGCACTGTTTTTACATTATAGTGCCTATAATCTTTATTGCTAGCTATGCCATCTTTAAAACAAACCATAGCACTTACAGGGTAAGCCCCTTGAAAGTTAGAGTTATCAAAACACTCAATATGCACAGGCGCTTCGGGTAGTTGTAAATACTCTTGTAGCTCGTACAGCACATTTTTCTTTTCCCAATCGCTCTTACCTTCTAAGTGTAGAATTTTCTTCTTTCTTATTTCTTCTTGGTAGTAGTTTACATTCTTTGAGCTAAGGTCTAGCAGCTTCTTTTTGTCACCTGCTTTTGGTATAGTAATAGTGATGTTCGGATCAGCAACTTCTACCTCAAATGGTACAATAATCTCGTTACTAAGGCTATTGAATGTTTCTCTCAAATTGGCAATCGCAAAGCTTAAAACCTCTGCTTCTGTTTCGTCCAATTTAGGCTCAAGTTGTACAGTATGTGTTTGCACAATAGTACCACCTTGCACCATTAAATAGTTTACATAAGCCGTTTTCTCATCCTTTAAAATTGAATAAACATCAAGATTGGTTAAGTGCTTACTTACAATAATACTTTTAGCTTGATAGCTTTCAAGATGCTCTAATTTTTTTCGCATCATTTCAGCTTTTTCAAACTGCATATTAGTTGCGTATTCAAGCATTTGCGCTTTGTATTTACTAATAACAGAGCCTAAATTACCCTTTAGCAAATCACGCATTTGTTGAATACCTTCATTGTAATCTTGTAATGTTTGTAAGCCTTCGCATGGGCCTTTACAATTGCCCAAATGATATTCTAAGCATACTTTAAACTTACCCTTTTGTATATTGCTTTCTGTGAGATTAAGCTTGCAAGTACGTAACGGTATGTACTGTTTAATAAAATTTATAAGCTCTCGAACCTTGCCTGAAGAAGTAAATGGGCCCAAGTATTCTGAGCCATCATTAAACTTCCTTCGTGTTAAAAAAATACGAGGGTAAGGCTCTTTTTTAATAACAATAAAAGGATAGGTTTTGTCGTCTTTTAAGTTGATGTTAAACCTTGGCTGAAACTGCTTGATTAAAGAGTTTTCAAGCAAAAAAGCATCTTGCTCAGTATCTACAATTGTAAATTCTAAGCGATGAATACGCTGAACTAATTCGTGGGTTTTGTAGCTAGTAAAGGTTTTTGAAAAATATGAGCTTGTGCGCTTGCGCAAATCTTTTGCCTTACCTACATACAACAACTCGTTACTAACATCGTAGTACTTATAAATACCCGGCTGATGCGGTATGGTATGTGCTATATTCTGATATTCTTGCTGCGTCATTTCATCAATCTTCTTCAGTAAACAAATAGTATCACTAGTTCTTATCGTTCCAGTTTACATACTGTTGCTCGGTATATTTTGTGCCATCTTTTTTAACTACCGATTTTGTAATGGTAAAACTTTTATTGGCTTTCCAGCTATATAATACAGTTGTAGATGAGTCTTTGTTGTCTAATGCTTGTCTTATAAAAATACGCCTTACATTGTTTGTCTCTTCATCAAACAATACATCAATGCTTTGTACAGGCAAGTCTTTATTAGCGGTGCTATAATTAAGTGTAATACTCTTGGTAGAATTGTCTTTAAACGCTACTTCTTTATAAGATTGCTTTTGTACACTATCGCTAATATCGCAAGCTATAAATTGCTTAGCCAATGAAGCAAAAACAGTTTTGTCTATAGTGCTAGAATCTTTAGTACCGTTGGCTTTGGTAGTAATTTGGTAAATAAGATAAGGTGTCTTTTCTAGCTCTTTAACATCACTGATAAAAAAATTACCAATACTAAAAAAGTGCGTAGTATCGGCATTGCTAGTAGTTTCAGCTTTGGCAGATTTATTTTTACAGCTATAAGCACCGAAAGCACATATAAATAACAGCAACAGAACATTTTGTTTCATGCTGCAAAATTATTCGTTCAGCTACAATTAAAATCCTTTAATAAAGCCAATTTTTACACCATAATCCAATCGATATTCTTTAATTGGGTAGGCATCGTTGTAAGTAGGTAAATGTTGGTAGCGTACTTGAGGACCAATGTATATTTTTCCGCCATTTAGTTTGTAAGTAAAGTTTAGATTAACTGCAGTATTAACGTTCCATTTTCTAAAAAACGACTCACCATTTGCATAGTACTTATAATCAGTAGAAATAAGGTACACATTTTTGTTTAAAGTAAATGTAGGCTGAACAGAAGCCCCTACATTCAAACCAAGTTTCTTTCCTAGTAAAGCTGTCCATTCTACACCAAGCGGCAACGATAATTGATACAATCTATTATCCAATTTTGTTTCGGTATAACTGCTACCAGCACTACCAAATCTTGTATAAAAACTTAAAGAATCTAAACGGTTATTCTGTACAATAGCAATAGTTGCAATACCAAATGTTTGGTAAGCATCAATGTAATACTGCCTAATATTAAACTGTACACCAGCTTTAATAGCAAGCCTATTAGTAAGATTATAACCAATAGCAACACCAGCCTCTAAACCTAAGGCTGGCTTATGTTTTACAGCATTGCCTAATGTGGTAGTACTGCTATTACTTATTGCATTTGGTATGCTTGTAGTAGCGTATTGGTCTCGTACTTTATCGTCTTCTAGGTTTCTATAGCTTTTAGATGGTGTTGCATAAATATCATACGTCCATCTTGTGCTTTTTCTTGTTACTTTCTTTTTAAGTAGCGCAGCAAAATAGTCTTTGTACACATTATCAGTTACACCTTCATTGGCATCATTTTCACCAGTTTTACCATTACTTTTTTCTGAGTCAGTATTGGATGTAGCTGCAACATCATCGGTTGTCGTGGCAGTAGTTAGTGGTAGATTTTCTTCTTTGGTAAATGGCAAGTCATTATTTGCCAGAACATTCTCTTTTACTGCGAGTGGCTTACACACTTTTTCTGTAACTGCAACTTCTGGTTTAGCTTGTACAACTGCGACAGCAGGTACAGTTGCTGCTAAAGCCAAAGCTTGTTGGTGTTTTTCTATTTCTGCGAATGTTTTTGCAGTAATTTTTTGAGAAGAAATACGAGACTCTAAATCATCATCTTTTGCTTTACTGGCAATAATAGCGGCGGCTTCTTTTTGGTGTGCTAGCTGAACACTATCGTTGTAATGTGCTTTGGCTAAAATATTATCTGGCGGGTAATTTAAAATAGTAGCTACACTTAGCCCAATAACAATAAAGAAGGCAACAATAGTAAGCGCTGGCCAAGATTTCTCTTTCTGTACCTGCTTGCTAATATTTGCCCAAACAGCATCTGACGCAAACATATGATGCTTGTCTGTCTCGTCAGTTAAAAACTGTTCAAATGCGTCTCTGTTGTTTTGGTCATTCATACACCTCTGTCATCATTTGTTTCTTATTGTGGTCATCCAGTTTAGTTCAGGTTTTGGATGCTCAATAATTCTTTTCTTCACCAATATCGTTTCAAGCATTGCTTTTGCTCTTGTATATTGACTTCTACTAGTGCTTTCACCTATTTCAAGCATCTCGCCTACCTCTTTGTGGCTGTAGCCTTCTATAGCGTATAAGTTCAATACAGCTCTATATCCTAGCGGCAGCAGTCTTATACATTCAACCACTTGCTTTGCTTGCATTATAGATGGTATCGACTCTTCTTTTACAAACAAGTTATTGGCATAATCAAGGTCTATATGCTCATTAAACTTCTTGTATTTTTTTAAAAAATTAATACACGTATGCACAACTATTCTGCGAATCCAACCCTCAAAAGCACCTTTGTTTTGAAACGTGTGTATTTGTGTAAACACCTTTATAAAAGCCTCTTGAAGCATGTCTTCAGCATCTTCTCTATGCTGTGCAAATCGATAACAAACACTTAGCATCTTAGGGCTGTACATATTGTACAACTCTCTTTGTGCCAACAAATCGTTTTGCAAACAACCTTGTATTATGGTTTGTTCCGTCATCGGGGTAATGTTTTCACCCGTAATATAGACATTTTTATAAACCAAGCGCTGCTTTGCAATTTATTTTTAAAAAAATCAGCATTTTTTTGTCATCAGCATTTGTACTACTATTTATCATCTGTTGCGCACACTTCTACGTTCTTATCGCTACGCAGCTTTGCCCACATTTGCACTAGCAAACAATTCATATAATTTTAGGTTATTTATTCTGCCAGCCTTTCTAAATTTGCAGGCTTATCTATTTCCACACAACAGCACATACACAAACATATATGCAAACAGATTTTTTAGTAATTGGTAGCGGTATTGCAGGGCTTACTTACGCCTTAAAAACCGCCAAAGCGCATCCTGATAAAACCATTGTTGTAATTACCAAAACCCAAGCCGACGAAACCAATACCAAATACGCACAAGGCGGTATTGCAGGTGTGTGGGACGAAGAAAAGGACAGCTACGACAAACACATAGAAGATACCCTAATTGCAGGCGACGGTTTATGTAATCCCAAAACGGTAGAAATAGTAGTAACAGAAGGCCCTGAGCGCATTAAAGAAATTATAGAATACGGTGCAAGATTTGACAAAGATGATAATGGTGACTATGCACTTGGTAAAGAAGGCGGCCACAGCGAAAACCGTATTCTACACCATAAAGACGTTACCGGTAAAGAAATGGAGAGAGCCCTACTGCACGAACTTCAAAATACCGCTAACATACAATTACTTAACCATTGCTTTGTAGTAGACATCATTACACAACACCACCTTGGTTATTTGGTTACAAAATCTACTACTGATATTACTTGTTTTGGTGTGTACGTTCTAAACTTACAAACTAATAAAATTGATACCATCTTGTCTAAAATTACCTTACTAGCTACTGGTGGTAATGGGCAAGTTTATAGAACCACAACTAATCCTCGCATAGCTACAGGTGATGGTGTAGCTATGGTGTATAGAGCAAAAGGTAGAATAGAAAATATGGAATTTATACAGTTTCATCCTACTGCTTTGTACCAACCAGGCGAAAGTCCTTCCTTTTTAATTACAGAAGCTGTACGTGGTGATGGCGGCATACTTAGAAACAAGCAAGGTGAAGCTTTTATGGAGCGTTACGATGCACGTAAAGACCTTGCCCCTCGTGATATTGTTGCTAGAGCTATAGATAATGAAATGAAGAAAAATGGTACAGAACATGTGTACTTAGATTGCAGACATATGGACCTAGAAAAGTTCATTCACCATTTTCCTAACATTTACGAAAAATGCTTAAGCATAGGTATAGATGTAGCTAAAGACATGATACCTGTAGCACCAGCAGCACATTACAGTTGCGGTGGTATTAAAACTGATGAATACGGCAGAACATCTATTCAAAATTTATACGCTTGTGGTGAGTGTGCAAGTACAGGCTTGCATGGCGCCAATCGCTTAGCTAGCAATAGTTTGCTTGAAGCAATGGTTTTTGGCCATAGATGTTATTTAGATACTGTAAATCGTGTAGAAGAAATAGCATTTGAAACCAACATACCAGAGTGGAAAATTAAAGGTACTAGCGAGCCAAAAGAAATGATTTTGATTACACAAAGTCGTAAAGAACTTGAGCAAATAATGAGCGACTATGTAGGTATTGTTCGTACAGATGTGCGCTTGAAACGTGCCATGAAACGCTTAGATTTATTGTATGAAGAAACAGAAGAATTGTATCGTAACACAAAGGTTTCGCCACAATTATGTGAGCTAAGAAACTTAATTACGGTTGGCTATCTAATTGTTAAAGGGGCAGAATTTAGAAAAGAAAGTAGAGGCTTACATTACAATACAGACCACATAGAAAAAAGTAGTTTGCTGCAAAATATTATTCTTTAGTTCATTAATAGTTTATGAGTTTAAGAAGGTTTATAAGTTTATTTTAAGACCAATAATGAGTACATTTAAACAACTTGAAGATATTATTGCTTGGCAGAAAGCAAGGGCTTTTTGCATTGAGTTACAAGCTGATATTAAAAGTATTGAAACAGCTAGAGATTTTGAACTAAAGAATCAATTAAAGGCTGCAAGTGGCTCGGTAATGGATAATATTGCCGAAGGTTTTGGTAGAATGGGAAACTTAGAATTTAAGAATTTCCTAACGATAGCACACGGTTCACTAATGGAATGCCTTTCACAGTTGTACAGAGTTTGTGACTTTCAAATCATTACAATAGAAAGATTCAATTTTTTAAAAGTGATGATTAATGAAATTTCTAGACTTATTCGTTCGTTAATACAAAGCATTCAAGCTTCTGACTTGAGAGGTGTAAAGTTTAAGTAGTGGCCGCTAAACTCATAAACTATTTAAACTATTACATAAACTTACAAACTCCAAACTAAAAACTAATGTACTACATAATTTACGCCATTTTCTATTTACTATCACTACTACCATGGTTTGTTATTTACTTAATAAGCGATGGCTGTTATTTTCTTGTATATTATGTATTTAAATATCGCAGGCAAATAGTAGCTGATAATTTAAAAGTTGCCTTTCCTGATAAAACTGGGGCCGAAAGAACGCAGATTGGCAAAGCTTTTTACAAGAATTTTACAGACAATTTTATCGAGTTAATAAAGCTAGTATCAATCTCAGAAAAAGAAATTAAAAAGCGTTTTGTAACCAACATAGAAGTAGTCAATAATCTTATTAGCGAGCATGAAAGGGTACAGTTAATCACAGGTCACTACTTTAATTGGGAAGTAGCAAATTTAGCAGTTGGCCAAACTTGTAAATATCCATTTGTAGTAGCTTACAAACCTGTGTCAAGTAAAATTTTTAATCGACTAATGTTTGAGATTCGTTCTCGGTTTGGAACAAAACTTATTTCCGCAACCAATTTTTCTCAGGAGTTTCAGCCCTATGCAAAAAGTAAACATGCGCTTATTTTGGTAGCAGATCAAAATGCTGCTAATACATCTAAAGCTTATTGGGTGGATTTTTTTGGCAAAAAAGTACCATTTGTAAAAGGCCCAGAACGTGGGGCCAAAATGGGCAATTTGCCCATTGTTTATACGCATTTTTACAAAGTAAAAAGAGGTTATTACAAAGGTGTATTTGAACTAATTACTACTACGCCAAACAATTATAAAGACGGCGAACTTACAAAAATACTAATCAAAAAAATAGAGGATTCTATTAAACAAGAACCCTCTAATTATTTATGGAGTCACCGTAGGTGGAAGCATGTATTTAATCCAGAACATCACGCACATTTAGCAGTAGATTAATTATTCAATAGTATAACTCATTTCACCACCTTTTTCGTCTTTAATAAGTACACCAAGCGTTGCCAATTCATTGCGTATTCTATCGCTAGTTACAAAGTCTTTCTTAGCTTTTGCATCTTTGCGTAAGGTGATGAGTAATTCCATAATACCTTTTAATTTATCACCACCAACTGCATCTTGTTTTAGGCCAAAAATATCTTCTATAAAAGTCTTCATTTGTTGCTTAAGTAAACTAATGGTTGTTGGCTGCAACGCTTCTATAGCAACATGTTTATCCTTTATACCATTAATAATTGGCACTAGCTCAAACATATTTGCAATCACTTTGGCGGTGCTAAAATCATCATCCAAAAACTCATCAAATTCTGCAACCAGTTTATTCACTTTTGCATCTAGTTCTGCATCAGTCATTTGCCAATCACCTACTTCAAACTTATTCAAATTATCATAAGCTTCCCATAAGCGTTTAAATGCTTTTTCTGATGCTTTTAAGGCTTCATTACCAAAATCTAAAGGGCTTCTATAATGGCTTTGCAAGATGAAAAAACGAATAGTCATTGGATGATAAGCTTGCTCAAGCAACGGATGATTACCTGTAAACAATTCACTCAGCTTAATTACATTGTTATAGCTTTTGCCCATCTTTCTACCATTGATGGTAATCATATTGTTGTGAATCCAATACTTAGCCATGGTTTTATGATTGCAAACGGCACTCTGCGCTATCTCACACTCGTGATGTGGAAATTGTAAATCCATACCACCACCATGTATATCAAATTCATCACCCAAGTACTTATTACTCATAGCGCTGCACTCAATGTGCCAGCCAGGAAAACCATCACCCCAAGGGCTTGGCCAACGCATAATATGTTCTGGTGGCGCATTTTTCCATAAAGCAAAATCAGCTCTATTTCTTTTCTCTTCTTGGTTGTATAGCTCTCTCGTTGTATCTAATTGATCCTCTAAGTTTCTGCCGCTAAGCATACCGTAAGGCATACCTAGTTTAGAGAAATCGGTATTGTATTTCTCTACATCAAAATATACTGAGCCATTTACCACATAAGCGTAACCATCTTTAATGATCTTCTCAATCATTACTATCTGCTCTACAATATGTCCAGTAGCTGTTGGTTCAATACTTGGTGGTATGGTATTAAATTGATCCATAGCCCAATGAAACATATTGGTGTACTTCTGTACCAATTCCATTGGCTCAAGCCTTTCTAGCAATGCTTTCTTACTTATTTTGTCTTCGGCTTCTCTACCTTCTTCTTCAAAATGACCAGCATCTGTAATGTTACGTACATAACGCACTTTATACCCTAGATGTAATAAATAGCGATGTACCACATCGAATGTTACATATGGTCTTGCATGGCCTAAATGGCTTTCGCCACTTACTGTAGGGCCACATACATACATACCTACACGGCCTTCTGTAATGCTTTTAAATACTTCTTTTTGTCTAGTTAATGAGTTATATACTTTTAGAGACATGATGGTCTATTCGTGATTTTGAAAATAATGTGAAAATGAAACGCAACAAGGCAAAACCGCTGCAAAAATAGCGGATGGCTGTATTAACAACAGCAACAGTATATGGTGTAGAAAAATGTCATTATGATGCGAATATAAGAAGATGCTATTTACTTTTTAATTTCAAGTCTGTAACCAACATAATATGGTCACTAAGTCCTTCATCTACCATATCAAATTGCAGTACATCAAATTGCTTATCGGCCAGCACATAATCTATACGTAACGTGGGTGCAATAGAGATAAATGTTCTACCAATACCAAAACCTTTCTTTAAAAAAGCATCTTGCTTATCGCCTTTAATGGTAAAATAAGTATAGCTATTAGGTACATCGTTAAAATCGCCGCAAACTATTGTAGGATAAGGACTTTGCGCTGTTGCATCGTGCACCATACCAGCTTGTACACCTCTTCTTTGAAAAGCAGGTTTCATTTTGTTAAACACATTTTTAGATGCGTTCAAGGCATCGTCTTCTTGCTCTTTTATCTTATCAATATTATCGTAATCGTTTTTCTTAAACTTAAACGATTGTAGATGCGTGGTATAAATTCTTATGGTATCTTTTCCTTTCAGTATATCGGCAAAAATTAAGCTTTCTGCTTTTGGATAATTGATTTTACCAGTATCGATTATTTCAAATTTTGAGAAAATAATACAACCAGAAAAATAGCCACTTGCGCTGCGCTTATAATCTTTAGAAAAATAATAGTACGGGTACAACTCTTTAAACAAGCCAATATTATTACCGGCTTCAGTTTTAGAATGGTTAAATTCTTGCAAACAAAGCACATCAGCGTTTAATCTTTTAATGCTTTCGGCAATGTCGTTTGGCACTAATTTTTTCACTTGCTTGTTACTAGATAATCCATTAAAACTTTGAACGTTCCAATCTACAATTCGCAAAGTGTTTTCTAGTTTTTCAGGATTAAAAGTGGCTTTAAAATGGTACGCAAATACCGCATCAACCTGCTTGTAGCCAAGTGCAAGAACAAGGATTGGCAATAAGGACCATTTGGGTTTTGCGTACAGCCAAAATACAATTGTAAAAATGAGGGATACAATTAAAAAAGGCGCTGCTAAACCTGCAAAGCCCACCCACCAAAACCTTGCAGAACTAATATAAGGCACTAAACACACATGCAAAAAGGCGATACTCAACAAAACGGTGAGTATTTGTATGGAAGTTTTAAAAATAGAACGTCCCAAATTTTTTGCCATACACTAAAGTAAGCAAAAAAAGCTACGGCAATGCAATATCTGTTACTAAAGGAAAATGGTCAGATGCTTTAAGTTTAGGGCAATAATGTTGTACTACTTTCAGTTGTGGCGATAATAAGGTTACATCTATTCGTAGTGTATGAGATAAGCCATCATAAGTTGGCCCCAAACCCAAGCCTTTTTGCAAAAATGCATCTTGTAAACCACTGCTTATATGGTGGTACACATAGCTAGATGGTACAGAATTTAAATCAGCACAGAAAACAAATGGTATTGGCGATTTATTAAGTTGTTGTTTTACTAACTCTGCTTGTTTAACGTGTATAGAATCAAAGTATAAAAGTCGCGACAATTTTCCTTTATTAAAAATTACTGCAGTATCATCCTGAATAAATGAATAGTCTTCTTTGCTATTTTTCACCGATGCTCCTAAATTAATAGACCTAAAATGTGTATTGTAAAAACGAATCTTTTTGTCTTGAATTAATATATCTGCGAAATTTAAATGTTCTGGCTTATGCTTAAAATTGTACGCAACTCTTCCCGTGTTAATAATTGGATATTTTGAAAATATTGCAGTGCCATAGCCATCTAAAGGATGGTCTAACCATATAGTGTCATCAATTGAAATGTAGCAAAATGGATATTTTAAAGTATCAATGATATACTTTCTATTATTATAGTTCCAGCCATCTTCTGGAAAATCTCGATAATCTTGTAAGCAAATAATATCAGCGTTAGTAGATTTAATAAAATCAAGTATTTGCCTTCGAAAGTTTGGTTTTAACGTGTCTGCTCGTCTTTCGTTACTGATAAATTCTTTAACATTCCAAGACAAAATTCTTAAGTTATGCTGGTTTTTTATTTGATTGGGTTGTTTTGTTTTCAAATTAAATGCTACTGTGGAACGAATATTTGTAAATCCCCAAATAACTACGAAAAAAAATAGCCACGATTGCTTTCTGAAAAAATAGATACTTAAAATAGCAGAAACACAACTTAATAGCAATAGGAAAGGAAAGCCGATAGATAGAAGCACACCAAATTTTAAACTTGAATATCGAAGAAAGGGTGTTAAAGAGGCTAATAAATACAAGGCTGTATTTATTAACATTGAGCTTTTAATGACCAATATTAAATATCTTCTTCTTTTCATTTTGCCATTGTAATTATGAAACTCTTGGATTTATGGCACTGCGATATCAGTTACTAAAGGAAAATGGTCTGATGCTTTTAATTTGGGGCAATAATGTTGTATAACTTTCAATTGTGGTGATAATAAGGTTACATCTATTCGTAGTGTGTGTGACAAGCCGTCGTAAGTTGGCCCCCAACCTAAGCCCTTTAGCAAAAATGCATCTTGCAAACCATTACTAATATGATGGTACACATAGCTAGATGGTACAGAATTTAAGTCAGCACAGAAAACAAATGGTATTGGCGATTTATTCAGTTCTTTTTTTACTAACTGGGCTTGCTTTACGTGAAAAGAATCGAAAATAGTAATACGTTCAAGTTTGCTTTTATTAAGTAAAATAGCTGTATCGTCTTGTATGTAAGTATAATCTAAACCCGCATTTTTTCGCTCAGCGGTTAACTGCATAGAACTTAAATGCGTGTTGTAAAAGCGAATTTTTTTATTGTTTACAAGAATATCTGAAAACCCTAAATGCTCGGGAAAATCTTTTGAATCATAGGTTATTCTACCTGTATCTACTATCGGAAATTTTGAAAAAATAATGCAACCATATATATCTTCTTTCGATGGCATATGTTCAGATTCTCTATCAACAGAACAGTAATAATATGAATATCCTAGCGAGTCTTTTATGTGTAAAATGTTAGAGCGGTAATTTTTATCGTTTGGATAGTTACGAAAATCTTGCAAACAAATAATATCTGCATTTGTCATCTTTATAAAAGCAAGCGTTTTTTGTCGTGCACTATTTGCGGTATCTCTTTTTCTTTCAGATGGATAAAATTCATTAACATTCCAAGATAATAATCGTATGGTGCCGTAAGGTTTTTGCTGTGAAAATACTTTTGTAAATAGATGTGAACCTGTAGTAGCAACTATATTTTTAGCCCCAACTAATAAAAGCATAACAAAAACCCAAGCATATTTCTTAAAACAAAAAAAAGCAAGGAAACTTGCTAATAACATTACCAATAAAATAAAAGGAAACCCTAGTGCAAGAAAGGTAAAAATGCTACAATAAATTGGGTTAATATAAGACGTTAAACTTGCTGCAATATAAATTGCAGTAGTTGTAAGGATAAAGGTTTTAGTTGCATTTTTAAAAATTGCAGAGATTGCTTTTGCCATCAATTTATAATTCTTCTTTACTGGCTCGCTTTAGAAAATCCTTTTCTTCGTTAGTTAATAGATGATAACCTTCTGTATTGATTTTATCCAATATCTCATCTAGCTTTTGCTGTGTAAGATTTGGGGTTTTTACAAATGGTTTAGCATTTGTTTTGTAAAACAAACGGTCTTTCTCTTTTTTTACAACGTGCTTTTTTTCTGGGTTAAATAAATCATCCAACCATTGCCACAAACTAACCATCCAAGCACCCCAATCGTTGCCTTTACGCAATTGCTTTACATACAAAAAACCCATACCGCCTGCTGCAAGATGCGCCATACCAATACCTGCTTTACCATTACCGATTGAAGCAAAATCAATAGCAACAAAAACAATGGTAAGTACCCAAAGCGGTATACCACCATTTATAAGCGGAAAAATACGATAATCTGGCGACAAAGTGGTAGTTGCAACTGCTACTGCCATTAAACAAGCACTTGCGCCCATCATATCTGGTACAGTATCTACATCTTTTGCCAATACGGGAAAGATATTATTAGTAAACACAAAGAAGAAAGCACCAACCACACCACCATAAATATAAATCGGTATTAGCTTTTGATTACCCGTTAAATCTTGTAAAATATAACCAAAACTCCAAAGCCACAATAAGCTACCAATCAAACTGAACACACCAAAATGTGTGAAAAAGCTGGATAAAATAACCCAAGGCCTTGAAGATAATTTTTCTAGAGAAGCTGGTAATGTGTACCAATTGAGTATTTGGCGTTGAAATAATTCATCAGGAATATCTGATAAACTATAAACAATTTTTAGGAAGTTTAGAATAATAAATACACTAGCATTAATAATAATTAGCCATGTAAGCGCATTGCTATCTTGCCCTAAAAGCGGTATGCGTCTTTGTTTATAATCACTCACTTGCTAAGATATTTTTGATGATAAGTTATTATACTATTAATAAAACGTTCTTCGGTTGTTTTTGTTCCAAAAATAAACCAGTAAAAAACCTACTAACGCACCACCTAAGTGTGCCACATGCGCAACGTTGTCACCAGCAGAATTACTAATAGCTTGCGTAAATTCAAAACCAGCATACAGCAACACAAACCATTTTGCTTTAATAGGGATTAAAAGATACACATACAAGTAGGTATTAGGGAATAAATAAGCATAAGCTGCTAAGCAGCCGAAAACAGCACCCGATGCACCAATTGTAGCTTCATTAAGTCGAACTTCTAATACTTGAGAGGCGATATCGTAGTTATATGGAATTTCTTGAGGTACTGGCAAATATTTGATAATAAAGTTTTGAATACCGCTAGCATCGTTTACCGAAATCGATTTGAACGCATTAATCATCATTTCATTCTCAAAATATAATACTCCTAAATGACAAAATGCTGCGCCTAAACCACACACTAAATAAAATCCTAAAAACCGTTTAGAACCCCAGGTGTTTTCAAGTGTAGAGCCAAACATCCATAATGCAAACATGTTTCCTAACAAGTGACCTGGATTTTCTCTCGCATGCATAAACATATGCGTTATCAGCTGCCAAGGCTTAAATAATTGGCTTTGCCAAGTATGCAATGCAAACCAATCATCAAGGGCAAATTCTTTACCTAGCGTTAGTTGTGCCAAGTAAACAAGCGCATTAATAATCAATAGATTTTTAATAACAACTGGTAATACTTCGAATCTGCTTGGTCTAAACTGCATTGCTTGAATTTAATCTAATAATTGATCTTATTATACTTCTTCGTTAACTATTGGCTTCAATTTTAACTGCACCACATTTTCTATATGATGCGTATGTGGAAACATATCTACCGGCTGAATTTTAGTCACCTCATATTTTGCGTCTAATAATGCTAAGTCACGTGCCTGTGTGGCAGGATTACAACTTACATACACAATAGTTGGTGCGGCTATTTCCAGCAATTTGTTTACCAATTTTTCATGCATACCTGCCCTTGGTGGATCAGTAATGATAACATCTGGTCTACCATGGGTTGCAAAAAAAGCATCATCACAAATAGCTGTTACATCACCTGCTGTAAAAAAAGAGTGGCTAATATTGTTTAACGCTGCATTTTCATGCGCATCTTTTATAGCATCTTCAATTAACTCTACACCTATTATTTTTTTTGCCTGTTGGCTACAAAAAATACCAATACTTCCTGTACCACAGTATAAGTCGTATAAGGTTTGTGTACCATCTAGTTCAGCAAAATCTCTTGTAATTTGATACAGCTTTTCTGCTTGCTTGGTATTGGTTTGAAAGAAAGATTTTGGGCTAATTTTAAACTGAAAATCTTCTAGCTTTTCTATAATATAACCTTTGCCATGCAATGTTTCAGGCTCTAAATCGTAAATACTATCGTTGAACTTACGGTTGATGGTTACCAGCAAAGTGGTTATTTGAGGAAACAAACCAAGCAAATGCTCTTTCAACTGCGTTTGCATTTTTTTATCCTCAAAACCCAATACTATGTTTAGCATTATTTCGCCAGTGGTTGCAATACGTATTACCATATTGCGCAACCAGCCTTCATGTGCTTTTACATTGTGAAACGAGTAGCCATTTTTTTTTGCAAATGAAACAATGGCTTTGCGTATTAAGTTGGTTTGTTCTTCTTGCAAATGGCAAGTGTCAATTTCTACCACTTTATCAAACTGCCCTTTAGCATGAAAGCCAGCCGCACCACTCATATTATTAATCTCGTCTTCTGCTTTACCAGCAGCACGTAATTGCTGAAACTCTTCTTTAGGTATAAAGCGCCTTGTAGCAAATGTGTATTCTATCTTATTGCGATATTCTCTAGTAGCATCTGCACCTACTATTGGTAGCATTTCTGGCAATGCCACTTTACCAATACGACTTAAATTATCTGCTACTTGCTGTTGCTTAAATACCAGTTGTTGCTCGTAAGGCAGCATTTGCCACTGGCAACCACCACACACACCAAAGTGCGAACAAAATGGTGTAACACGCTGCGCTGAATATTTTTTAAACTGTAAAGGATAAGCTTCTGCCCAATCTTTCTTGTTTTTGCCCAATTGAATATCTACAATATCGCCAGGTACGGTGTGTTCTATAAAAATTACTTTACCATCTACACGTGCAATGCTTTTGCCTTCGGCAGCATAGCTTTCTACCAAAACATCTTCTAAAATAACTGGCTTTTTAAATTTTCTCACTTTATCTTTTTATTGATAGCAACATTGATGATTTTTGCTCGCAGAAACCGCAGATGTCGCAGAAATTTTACGGTTTAGTAGTAAATAATCTGTGAAAATCTATTCAATCCGTGTCATCGGCGTTCCTATCCTAATTAATTACTGTATTTCCAAAATAGCTGTGCAATACTTTTGGTAAATGAATACCATCTGCTGCTTGATTATTTTCCAATAAACAAGCTACAATACGTGGCAATGCCAAAGAACTACCGTTTAATGTGTGGGCTAGTTGCATTTTACCAGTTTCATCTTTGTAACGGCATTTCATACGGTTGCTTTGAAAGCTCTCGAAATTACTTACTGAACTTACTTCTAGCCAGCGTTGTTGTGCAGCACTGTACACTTCAAAGTCGTAAGTAATGGCACTAGCAAAGCCCATATCGCCACCGCAAAGGCGCAGAATCCTATAAGGTAATTCTAGTGATTGCAACAAAGCTTCTACATGTTTTACCATATCGTCTAGCACTTCAAAACTTTTGCTTGGCTGTACTATTTGAATAATTTCTACTTTCTCAAATTGGTGTACACGGTTTAGGCCACGAACATCTTTACCATAGCTACCAGCTTCACGCCTAAAACAAGGACTGTAAGCGGTCATTTTCACAGGCAATTCTTTTTCTTTTAAAATGGTATCTCGGTACACATTGGTTACAGGCACTTCGGCTG
The DNA here is from genome assembly GCF_056745525.1 of Parasediminibacterium sp. HNIBRBA5674. NCBI lineage: Bacteria > Pseudomonadati > Bacteroidota > Chitinophagia > Chitinophagales > Chitinophagaceae > Parasediminibacterium > Parasediminibacterium sp. HNIBRBA5674. The sequence continues at coordinate 49,258 of NZ_JBQWIE010000022.1, forward strand.
TAGGTATTAGGTAAAGGTTATCTTCTGTGGCATGATACATTTGCCCTTCTTTATCTGGCAGCTGACCTGTAGCATAGGCACTTGCTTCATTTACCATAAACGGCGGTAAATATTCGGTATAGCCAGCCGCAGTATTATAATCTAAAAAATATTGTATTAAACTACGCTGAAGTTTAGCGCCTTTGCCAATATAAACAGGAAAACCGCTACCAGTAATTTTATTACCTAGCTCAAAATTGATGAGCTTGTATTTGTCTAGCAAATCCCAATGTGGCACAGAATCTTCGGGCAAGTTTGGCTTTACGCCACCTTCACGTACTACCACATTTTCTTCAGGTGTTTTACCAATTGGCACTTCTTGTGCTGGCAGATTAGGTAGAGCAAGTAGCATATCATCTCGCTTCTTTTTAAGCTCAGATATATTATCTTCAATTTTTTTTGTTAAGTCTTTTCTTTTTTTAGAATCCTCAATTATATCGTTGATTCTTGCTTGCCATTTTTCTAAAACATCATGATTTTTTACTAGCTTCTTTAAATCATCAATTTTATCAGTTATCGATGTATGATTCTTCGAAATAGCATTTTTTATTGAGTTTATTTCACCTAATACACTAGTACTTTCGCTTAGCAAATCATCTAGTTTAATAATTTCATCAACCAATTCTGGCTGCTTGAAATTTTTCACTGCTAAACGCTCTTTAACCCATTCTGGATTGTTGCGTAGCACACTTACTTGTAACATGGTTCTGTCAATTTTGCTGCAAATATAGTTTTGTAGTAGCGATTGCTTTAATTGAAATGCTAGCAATTGTTAGCTCGCTGTTTTTTTAATCATGTAATTTCATTTCAATCACAATAATCAGCGGTTTACATTTGCCACATGTTAGCATCAGATGATTTACAACAACGTTGGTGGGCTTTAGAAGCCAAATTGCTAGAACGCTTTGGCAAAAAGCCCGATATGGAAGCCATTTTATTTTTAATAGGCTTACAAGAAACAGGTTTTGAAGCAGAAAGCATTAGTAAAGAGCAAAAACAAGACTTGATGCATGTAGCAGTTTGCACCTTGTTGCAACCTAGTGGCTATTTTATGCTTGAAGGGAAAGACCCAGATAATTGGCCGCACTTTAAACAATTAAAAGAAATGCCAGGTTATGGTTTAATTGAGCAAGAGAATATTTTAAAAGACCACGTTTTATTATATTTTAGCCAATTGGGATTTTAAAGAGCTAGTTCAATTAATTTCACTAATTACACGAATGTATGATTAGATACTTCCTTGCCATTTTAGCCTGTGTAGCTTTAGTTTCAACTACCGCACAAACCAAATTATCAGCAAAAAAAACAGTTCCTGCAAAAAAAATAGTTGCATCGTCGTTAAAAATTTCGCCTGCCACCAAAGAGCAATTGGTAGAAATAAGTACCAACTATGGGGTTATGATTGCCAAATTGTACAACCAAACACCACTGCACAGAGATAATTTTATAAAACTAATTCATCAAGGTTTTTACGATAGCCTGCTATTTCACAGAGTGATAAAAGAATTTATGATTCAAGGTGGTGACCCTACTAGCAAATATGCTACTGACACTAGTAGGCTTGGTGGCGGTGCTGCGCCAGGCGAAAGAATTCCTGCCGAGATACAAACAGGTTTGTACCATAAGAAAGGTGCTTTAGCGGCTGCAAGAGATGGTAACCCTGCAAAAGCAAGTAGCACTTGCCAGTTTTACATTGTACAAGGTAAGCGCTACGATAGCGCACAACTAAACGCTACGTACAACAGTAGGGTGAAAGCGGCTAATCCGAATTTTAATTTTTCTGCTACGCAAAAAGAAGTGTACGAACGTATTGGTGGCACGCCACAACTAGACCAAAGCTATACCGTGTTTGGCGAAGTGATAAGTGGCTTAGATGTGATAGATAAAATTGCAACCGTTCAAACAAAACCAGGCGATAGACCGTTATTTGATGTACGTATGAAAATAAGATTGTTGAATTAAGTTGCGACAACCGATTTTTATCTCAATATTTGTGTTCTAAATTTTAAAACCATGAATTTTCCAGCAAACTTACGCTACACAAAAGACCACGAATGGATAAGCCTAGAAGGCAATATTGCAACAGTAGGTATTACCGATTTTGCTCAAGGCGAATTGGGTGATATTGTGTATGTAGACATTAATACAGTGGGCCAAGATGTAGCTGCAGAAGCGGTATTTGGTACAGTTGAAGCTGTAAAAACTGTGAGTGATTTATTTTTACCAATTGCTGGAAAAATTTTAGAAGTAAACCCAATTTTGGAAAAACAACCAGAGCTTGTAAATAGCGACCCATATGGTGACGGTTGGATGGTAAAAGTAGAAGTAGCAGATGTTGCTACAGTAAGCACATTAATGGATGCTGAGGCTTACAAAAATTTAGTAGCCTAATTATTTTTTGAAAAATAAAACCATAGCTTACGGCACATCGTAAGTAATTGCACCATCACATAAAAATCTCGCCAAATAGTTTAGTTGGAAGCCACAGTAAAATATAGCGAATCAGAGCTAGTGCAGTTGCTAAAGCAAAGGCAGCAATCTGCATTTAGTTATCTTTACGATAATTACAGCGCTGCTTTGTTATCTGTAATTGTAGGTGTTGTGGCCGATACAGAACTAGCTAATGACGTGTTGCAAGAAGTATTTATAAAAATATGGCGTCAAATAGAATCGTACGACGATGCAAAAGGACGCTTATTTACATGGATGCTGAATGTAGCAAGAAACGCCTCTATTGATACTGTGAGAAGCAAAAGCTATCAAAACAGTCAGCAAAACCAAGAGTTAACAGAAACAACCTACCATGCAGGTGGTACTACACAGATTCAAACCGATCAAATGGGTTTGCGTAAAGTAGTACATCAGCTAAAGGAAGAGCATAAAGTATTGGTAGAGCTAGCTTATTTTCAAGGATTTACACAAGATGAAATCTCTAAAATACTAGACATACCATTAGGCACGGTAAAAACAAGATTAAGAACAGCATTAATTCAACTAAGAACAGTTATTAAACAATAAAGTGAACATTGATAATTACATATCAAGTGGTGCAATTGAAAGCTACGTTTTAGGACTAGCTACCGCACAGGAAGCCGCAGAAGTGCAGCAACTAAGCTTGCAATATCCTGAAATTAAACAGGCTATCGCAGACTTTGAAGCCTCGCTTGAAGCAGTAGCCTTTGCCAATGCAATTACACCTGCAGCTTCTAGTAAAGAGAAGTTGATGTTTGCTATGCAAGATGAATTTGCTGCGCCAATAATTGATAATAACGAAGCAATTGCTTCTGTAATTGTAGATGAAACTTCTTCTACGCCAGAACAAGAAACGGCCGTAATTAGAAAAATGAACCCTTTTCGTTTTGTTGCGGCTGCATCTATAATATTATTAGTAATAAGTGGTGGTTTAAACGTTTATTATTATTCAAAATACGATGAAGCCAACAAACAAGTTGTAGCCTTACTAAATGAAAAGAATACCTTAATTGCTGATAATAAATCAATGCAGGTTAAGTATAACTCTAGTTTAGAAGCGTTAAGTGATACAAATGTTATTAAAGTACCGATGAAAGGTGCACCTGGTAAAGAAACCAACCTTGCCACTGTTTACTGGGATAGCAAAACAAAAGATGTGTATTTGTATGCTAATAATTTACCAAAAGCGCCATCAGATAAGCAGTATCAACTTTGGGCCTTGGTAGATGGTAAGCCTGTAGATGCTGGTATGCTAAGTGCAGACTGTAATGGTGTTTGCAGAATAAGCAACATCAATAAAGCTCAGGCATTTGCAATAACTTTAGAGAAAAAAGGCGGCAGCCCTACACCCGACTTAACACAATTACAGGTAATAGGCAATGTAAAAGCTTAGTATCGTTTTCAATAACTCTACATATATCAATAAGAAAGGCTTTCGTTATGAAAGCCTTTCTTTGTTTTATAGATTCTTTTACAAAGCACCTTTGCGTCTAATTTTTATTTGAATACTTTCAGGCAAAGGCTTGTCAACAACTAAAATTAAATAGCCACCACCACCAGATAATTTTTGACCAAGGTTTTATCTATCGTATTTTTAATTAACTCAACAATCGTTTCACCTATCACATGTGGATAGATTGTTGTTTTCAGAGCAAAAGAGGCTTCAAAAATCTTATAATTTTTACTGTATCTTCCTTAAAATAGAAACAATAAAATACGCATTTTACTACAAGCTATTAGTAAAAAAAAGTGCACCTATGCACTTTAATTAATAATGCAGTGTTTATACAGGTGAGTAAAACTATTTGATGTAGAATTTGACCCCGCTACAAGCATTAGTAAACACTAACGATACCCAAATCTAATAACGAAGTAATTGTATTGTAATGCGTAAGCGAATAGCTGCACGCTTATTGCCACATACATATTTAGCAAGCTTGCTAAAAACGTATTCATAGACCATATGGTTTATGAGTTTTCAAAAGGATAGAAACATCCCGTTTCTACGGAATGTCTGTTTTTTTATTAGGATTTAAACGTCCCGTTTCTACGGGACGTTTTGTATTGCCGAAATACCTTGTAAATAATTTGTGGAAAAATGGTAGAGGCGAGGTTTAAAATCAACTAAATCTATTTTAAATTTTCAATAAGTTTATCTGGCTTTGCATAACCAAATCTTGCAAGCTGCAGTGTAGTATAGTAAGCATCAACGCCAAGGCTAGCAAGGCTTTCAGCTTGCTCTAGCGCTAAGAATCCATCTTGTAGAATAAGATTTTCTGCAAGCATAACATCGGTTACTTTGCCTATTACTAAAAAAGTATTGTTGTGTGTAATTGGTACAATTTCTACTAAAGCCAAGGCATATTTAACATTACATTCTTCTACAAAAGGTGCAACCACATTTGGGAGATACATTTCAGTTAACCCTACTTTAGTAAACTCATTCACATCTACAGGATATTTAGCACTACTTTGATGAGCTTGTGCCGCTATAGCAGGATGAATATGATTGATAGTATAAACACCTGTTGCTTTGATATTATCAATAGTATGTGGTGCAGCAGCCAATGGTCTATTGATAAAACCTATTAAAGCAGGATCAGAACCTAAATGCACCACACTACTAAACACACCTAAATTGGGTTGCCCATCTGCATTAACAGTAGCTATTAAACTCACTGCTTTAAAACCTGTAAGGCAGTTGATAAAATTAGCTCTGTAAAATCGTTCCCAAGTTTTTATAGTATCTATAGTAATGTGCTGCATGTGTTATGATTTACTAGCTTCTCAAACAGTTTTGCATTTTAAAATGTTCGTACTACTTGCAGTTTTGATACACTTATTATTTTAATCGTCATTTTCATCGTTAAATACTTCCACTACTTTCTTTGGCTGAGGTTGTCGTAACTCCATGTGGTGAATTAAATCTGCAATTACAGCCGTCCACCCTGTTTGATGCGAAGCACCTAAACCTGTGCCAGTATCACCATGGAAATATTCATAAAATTGTAGCAAATCTTCGTTACCCGATTGCTGATAAAACCAATTATACTTACCATTAAATGAGCGCTTTCCTTCCTCATCTTTCGTAAATAAACTTATTACTCTATCGGTTAAAAAATTAGCCACTTGCTCTAAATTCATCATATTGCCAGAACCAGTAGGGCATTCTACTTGCAATGTATCGCCATAGAAAAAACCATACCTTCTAATAGAGCGAATAATTAAATAATTTAAAGGCATCCAAACAGGGCCGCGCCAGTTTGAATTACCACCAAACATATTAGATGTGCTATCACCAGGGTCATATTGAATAGTATAAACCTTTCCATCCAATGTAATTGAGTACGGATTGGCTTCATGGTATTTTGATAGCGCTCTAATACCACCATCAGACAAAAATTCAGCCTCGTTTAACATACGTTTTAGCAAGGCAATTAAGCGCTCTCTAGGTACAAGCGAAATTAAAATTTTATCACTATCGCTACGTTCTTCATTGGGCCAGTAACGGTCGTTCTTTTTACGATAATTCTCAAACCAAGTAATGCGTTTTTTAAAATCTGGTAGCTTGCTAATAGTCTCTTTTTCAATAAGTGATACTGCTAAAATTGGTATTAACCCAACTATCGATTGTACCTTGAGTGGTATTGCTTCACCGCCTTTTACACTTACAGAATCGTAGAAAAATTGATCTTTCTCGTTCCATAAAATGTTTTCATTCATGGCTTCTGCAATTAATACAAAATGCTCAAAAAATTTGGTGGCCATGTCTTCAAACGATACATCATGTGTTGCAATTTCCAGCGCAATATCCATCATATTTAAGGCGTACTTGCCCATCCAACTCGTACCATCTGCTTGCTCTAAATGCATATTCGCTGCCACACCATGGCTTCTATCAAACACACCAATATTATCTAAACCCAAAAAGCCGCCTTCAAATAAATTATTGCCACTTTCATCTTTACGATTAATCCACCAAGTAAAATTGATGATAAGTTTTTGGAAGATCCGTTTTAAAAATGTCAAGTCGCCTTTACCAGTATTTAGCTTGTCTATACGATACACTTGCAAGGCAGCCCAAGCATGTACTGGTGGATTTACGTCACCAAAATTCCACTCGTAAGCAGGCAATTGACCATCTGGTTTCATATACCACTCACGCATAATTAGCAGTAGTTGGTGCTTCGCAAAATTGGCATCAATCATGGCCATTGGTATACAATGGAAAGCCAAATCCCATGCAGCATACCACGGATATTCCCATTTGTCAGGCATTAAAATAACATCTTGATTTTTAAGATGCTTCCAATCGCTATTACGGCCTTTTTTCTTGCCATCATTTACAGGTGTTAAACCATCGGTTGTGGTTAACCAAGCTTCTACATCGTAATGGTAATACTGCTTGCTCCACAATAAACCAGCAAAAGCTTGCCGCTGAATAGATAATAATTCTGGTGTGGCAGATTGGCAAAATATTGACGCATAAAAATCATCTGCCTGCGCCTTACGGTTTGCAAATACCTGTTCGAAACCCGTACCAAAAGGCGTATCGTGCGACTTGCTACTAAGCCTACAATAAATGGTTTTAGTACTGTGTGCTTCTACTTGTAACTTATATACTGGCGAAAACTTAGTCCCCTTTTTTCTATTGCGTAAAGCCTCAGTATTTTCACCATCAATTATAGATGTATGAAAAGCATCTTTTACAAAAGGTGAGGCATTTGGTATGCCCATAATTTTTTGCTTATTGGTTTCATTATCAGTATATAGATTATCGTCGGGCCTTTGAAAGTAAAAGTAATATTTACCCAATCTTTCTTGCTCTGCTTTTACCGATGTTTTATTAATTTCGGTAATCAAGGGTTTCTTTTCATCGCTACTATTTTTCCACCTGTTATAAAACCAAAGTATAGGTAATACGGTAATTGGCGCCGCTTTGCGGTATCGGTTGGTAACTTCAATTTTTATAAAGATATCCTGAGGGCTTTGCTTAGCGTATGTGACTTTTACATCAAAATATTCATCATTGTCAAAAACACCTGTATCTAAAATTTCGTATTCTGGTTCGGTTTTGCTACGCCATTTATTACGTGCTACTAATTCATTGTAAGGAAATTTTTGCTGTGGGTATTTGTACAAATATTCCATGTAATAATGCGTGGGTACATTATCTAAATAGTAATACAATTCCTTTACATCTTCACCGTGATTACCCTCATTATTACCAAGGCCAAATAAGCGTTCTTTTAGTATAGGATCTTTGCCATTCCAAAGTGCTACGGCAAAGCATAAGTTTTGAAAATAGTCTGTAATGCCAGCCAATCCATCTTCACCCCAGCGGTACACCCTACTATGCGCATGGTCGTGAGGAAAATAATTCCAAGCATCACCATACTCACCATAGTCTTCTCTTACAGTACCCCATTGGCGTTCGCTGAGGTAAGGCCCCCACTGTTCTAAAGGTATTTTTTTTCGATCATTAACCGATAGTCTTTGATGTTCTGCTGTCATAATATAAGTTTACAATTGCCAATCAGTTTAGGTTTAATAGTATATTACTATCTCATTTTCAAACGGTTGCAATTGTTAGGGTTTACGCAATTAGTGCGCTAAAATACAGCAATTGTGGTTTGTATAAATAACAGTGTTGTAAATACACAATGAGTGTTAGTTGCTTATCTTCAATTATCAAACTAAAATTTATGTTTCCGAAAGTTAAAATTTGTTGTATTAGTTCCGAAGAAGAAGCAAGTATAGCTATAGGCTATGGCGCAGCAGCATTGGGTTTGGTAGCAAAAATGCCTAGTAGTCCAGGTATAATTGACGACGCTTTAATAGCTAGTATTGCTGCAACTGTGCCACCACCAATAGGTACTTTTATGCTTACAAGTGAAACAAGTGCAGATGAAATAATTGCACATCATTATCGTACCAATACTAATACGATTCAAATAGTTGATGCCTTACAAAGTGGCACTTACAAAGCCATTAAAACAGCCTTGCCCACTATAAAAATTGTGCAGGTTATTCATGTTGTAAACGAAGCTTCTATTGATGAAGCAGTGCAAATAGCTGAAGATGTAGATGCCTTATTACTTGACAGTGGCAACCCTAATCTTGCTGTAAAAGAATTAGGCGGTACTGGCAGAACACACAATTGGCAACTAAGTAAACAAATAGTAGCACAATGCAAGAAGCCTGTATTTTTAGCAGGCGGTTTAAAAGTAGATAATGTAAAACGTGCAATAGATATTGTACAGCCGTATGGCTTAGATTTATGCAGTGGCGTAAGAACCAATCAACAATTAAACCCACATAAACTAGAGGTATTTTTTAGAACGGTTTATGAGTAATCGATACATGGTTGCTTTACATTTGCCTTTAACTTCACAAAAAATAATTGATGATAGTAGTTACTGGCGCCAATGGTTTGGTTGGCTCTCACCTTATTACAACATTATTGGCGCAAGGCAAGCAAGTAAAGGCTTTTTATCATACAAACCATGCTGATATCAATCATCAAAATTTAACGTGGCAGCAAGGTGATATTCTAGATATTGTAGACTTAGAAGAAATACTCATCGGTATTACACAAGTATACCATTGTGCAGCCATCGTTTCATTTAACCCAAAAGACAAACAACTATTACATAAAACCAATGTTGAAGGCACAGCTAATGTTGTGAATGCTTGTTTAAGTGCAGGTGTACAAAAACTACTGTATGTAAGTTCTGTTGCTGCTTTAGGCAGGGCTGGTATCAGTGAACCAATTAATGAAAACAATAAATGGATTGAAGGCAACCACAATAGCGAATATGCAAAGTCTAAATACCTCGCTGAGATGGAAGTTTGGCGTGGCATTGGTGAAGGATTAGATGCAGTAATTATCAACCCAAGTATTATACTTGGTTGCAGCGACTGGACAAAAGGTTCAGCGGCCATTTTTAAAAATGCCTACAACGAATTTCCTTGGTATACCAATGGCACTAATGGTTTTGTAGATGTACAAGACGTTGCAACTATTATGACCAAGCTAATGGACAGCGATATTACAGCACAGCGCTTTGTAGTAAATGGTGATAATCTTAGCTATCAAGAACTATTTACTAGCATTGCAAATGCCTTTCACAAAAAGCCGCCACACAAATTGGTAAAACCATTTCTAGCAGAAGTAGTATGGCGTATTGAAGCCATAAAAGCTAAGTTCACAGGTAGTAAACCATTACTTACTAAAGAAACCGCACGAACCGCACAGCAAACCATTACCTACAATAACAGCAAGCTATTAAAGGCTTTGCCTGATTTCAAGTACACTGTTATTAATACTTCTATTGAGCGAATTTGTAAAGGGTTGAAGGCACAATATCAACTTAGCTAGACTTGGATTAACCATTTACTTTTTTCCAAAGCTCTGGTATACGTTTTATCCAAATTAATTCACGGCGTTTTACAGAAGCTTCTTGTGTTGGCGTGCCCCAATATACTTTATTACCTTCTATAGATGATGGCACACCACCTTGTGCTAACACAACTGCATTGGCACCAATGGTAAGCGTTTTACTTACCCCTACTTGACCCCACAATGTTACACCATCTTCTAAAGTTGTAGCACCAGCAATACCTACCTGCGCAGCAAGCAAACAATTTTTACCTATCACTACATCATGACCAAGATGCACCATATTGTCTATTATTGTGCCTTTACCAATAATCGTACTTGCACTTACGCCTCTATCTATCGTGCAACCACAACCTATTTCTACATTATCTTCAATTACAACATTGCCACAACTATTCATTTTCTTAAACCATACTTCTCTATTTTTCTTGGTATTGTAGTAAAATGCATCTCCACCAATTACAGTACCGGCTTGTATTACAACATTATTACCAATTACGCTGTAATCCATAATTGTTACATTAGGATAGATAACACAATTGCTACCAATAGTTACATGATTACCAATAAATACATTGGGCATAATAGTAGTGCTCTCACCAATAACTGCGGTATCGCTGATGCTTTTTGTTGCACCAACAAAAGGCCTAAAATGCTTGGTAATAGTTTGGTAAGCCTCAAAAGGATTATCTGTAACCAATAAGGCTTTGCCTTCTGGTATCATTACATCTTTGCTATTAATGATGATAAAATCAGCAGCACTTTGTAAGCACTTGTCATAATATTTTGGATGGTCTACAAATACTAAATCACCTGCTTCTACTTTGTGTATTTCATTGATGCCTGTAGCTTGTAACGTAGCATTACCAATAACTTCAGCATTTATTAATTCAGCAATCCAAGTAAGTGAAACTGGTGATGGGAACTTCATCTATTAATGTTTTAAAATGATAGCTGTCAAAGGTAATAGGCAGCTTGTGAGTAAAATAATTTTTAGCAATAATCATGAAATAATTTTTAGTAAAATGCAATTAGCTGTAAGCATTATTACCAAAGCAATTGGCATAGACAATATGCCTGAAAGTGTTATGAATAAAGCCTTTCAGAGATAACAAACGCTGTAACGCAAGTATAGCTAATGATATAATTACCACTTTTTGAATTACATCATCGCTCGGCTATTCACATACTATTCTATAAATGTGAATAAAATAGTTGTAAGATTTTTTTGTGTTGGTAGAAACTATTTTTAATATTGTGCAGGGAAGTTACTATTCCCTTTACTTACTAACCCATCTATATAGAAGTCCTGCCTCGGCAGGACTTTTTATTTTAGCAATATTTTTATCAAACTTATTGCTGTATTAATTGTAATCAAAGTAGCTACAGCTACCGTAAACATTGATATTTGCAGTATGTTACGTTACTTTATTATTTACAAACCATACATGGTGCTGACGCAGTTTTCTGCACAAAAAGGCAAGCAAACATTAGCTGATTTTTTTAAAGTGCCTAAAGATGTATATCCTGTGGGTAGGCTAGATGCTGACAGCGAAGGGCTATTAATTTTAACTAATGATAAAGCCCTCAATCATCGTTTATTAAACCCAAGCTTTGCACACGAAAGAATGTATTGGGCTCAGGTAGATGGTGCTGTTACTAATGAAGCCATTAGTAACTTACAAAAAGGTGTAACCATAAATGTAGATGGTATTATGTACGCAACTAAACCTTGTAAAGCAAGCTTATTAAGTATAGAACCAATAGTGCCACCACGCACCCCACCTATCAGATTTAGAAAAGATATTCCAGCACCATGGATAGAGCTTACTTTAACCGAAGGTAAAAACAGACAAGTGCGTAAAATGACTGCTGCTATTGGCTTTCCTACGTTACGCTTAATAAGAAGTCGTATTGAAAATATCATGCTTGGCGATATGCAACCAAGCGATATGATTGAGCTATCAAAGTCTTCTATCTACAAAAAACTATTTAATGAATAACACTTTTTACGAAGTAACCCAAGGCGATTTTTTAATTAGTACCAATCCTGAATTGCTTGATATAAAAGCGGTTCACCAATACTTATCGCAAGAATCGTATTGGGCACAAAACATTCCACATGCAACTGTAGAAAAGTCTTTGAAGCATTCTTTGTGCTTTGGTATGTACCATGATAATAAGCTTATCGGCTTTGCTAGATTAGTTACCGACATGACCACCTTTGCTTATTTATGTGATGTGTTTATGATTGAGACTTATAGAAAAAGAGGCTTGTCTAAATGGCTGATGCAAACCATTCATGCGCACCCAGAATTACAAGGCTTAAGGCGCTGGATGCTTGGTACTAGAGATGCGCATGGTTTATATAAACAGTTCGGATGGAAAGCTTTGCCAGAAGACGTGGCTAAGCGTTTTATGCAATTACATTTCCCTAACGTGTACTTGAAAGATTAAACAAGCCCTTAGCATGGCAATAAACCGTTAAATTTGCCGCTCAATATTTAGAAAATGTGAAGCATCATAGATTATTACTTCACACATCGTAAATCATACATCGCATTATGAGCCAACATTTAAGTGAACAAGAGATTATTAGAAGAGAGAAACTTGCTAAAATTCAGGCTGCTGGTATAGATGCCTATCCTGCACCATTGTATCCTGTATCGCATTATTCTACAGACATTAAAGACCATTTTACCGAAGAAAACAAAGAAGACTTTGCAAGTGTTTGTGTGGCTGGCCGTATCATGAGTATTAATGATAAGGGCAAGGTGTTTTTTATAAAAGTGCAAGACAGCAAAGGCATTATACAACTATATGTAAAACGTGATGAGATTTGCCCAGAAGAAGATAAATCTTTCTGGGATAATGTGGTAAAACATGGCCTTGACTTGGGTGACTTTGTTGGCGCTACTGGCTATGTATTTATTACTAAAACTGGTGAAACATCTATCCATACTCAAACATTAACCTTACTAGCTAAATCGTTGAAACCATTACCAGTAGTAAAACGTGATGAAGAAGGTAATGCTTACGATGAAGTAACAGATCCAGAGTTTCGCTACCGCCAGCGTTATGCAGATTTAATTATTAACCCTGCGGTAAAAGACACGTTTATTAAACGCACCAAGCTTATTAATACCATTCGTGAATTTTTAAACGAACATGGCGCTTTAGAAGTAGATACACCTGTGTTACAAAGTATACCTGGTGGTGCTGCGGCAAGACCATTTATTACGCACCACAATGCATTGGATATTCCTTTGTATTTGCGTATTGCTAATGAGTTGTACCTAAAGCGCTTAATAGTAGGTGGTTTCGATTTTGTGTACGAGTTCAGTCGCAACTTTAGAAATGAGGGTATGGACAGAACACACAACCCTGAATTTACTGTTTTAGAGTGGTACACAGCTTACAAAGATTATTTCTGGATGATGAATACCACAGAGCAATTATTTGAGAAAATAGCGCTTGCGTTGCACGGTACTACTGATGTAACAGTTGGCGATAAAACCATCAGCTTTAAAGCACCATTTAAACGCATCAGCATTCATGATGCCATTAAAGAAAATACTGGTATTGATGTAAGCGATAAAAATGAAGCTGGCTTACGTGAAGTGTGTAAGCAACTAAACATTGCTGTGCCAAACAATATTGGTAAAGGCAAATTGATAGATGAGATTTTTGGTGCAACGAGTGAGCACACGTACATACAACCAACATTCATTATCGATTACCCTGTTGAGATGAGCCCACTTACCAAAAAACACCGTAGTAAAGAAGGCTTGGTTGAACGTTTTGAATTAATGGTAAATGGTAAAGAAATTGCCAATGCTTACAGCGAGTTAAATGACCCAATAGACCAACGATTGCGCTTTGAAGAACAAGCTAAACTGATGGAAAGAGGTGATGACGAAGCGATGTTTATAGATCATGACTTCTTACGTGCCTTAGAATATGGTATGCCACCTACAAGTGGTATTGGTATTGGTATAGATAGATTGTGTATGTTGATGACCAACAATCCATCTATACAAGATGTATTGTTGTTTCCACAAATGAGACCAGAGAAAACTGCTGATTAAATTTGATAATTGCAAGAATAAAAAAGCGGCTAACAAAATTTCAATTGTTAGCCGCTTTTTAGTTGGTGAAGCCTTTCACTATTTATAACGTAGTATTTTCAGTTTCGCCATTTCTATTCTTGTGTCGCTTACGTTTAAAATATCAAATTGGTAATCATCAATAATGATACTTTCTTTTTGCTTTGGTATGGTTTCAAAATGGTTAATAATGTAGCCGCTTAATGTTTCTGAAGTACCTGTAGGAAATTCTAAATTGTATTGTTCGTTTAAGTAGTCAAGCTCTAAGCGGCCACTAAAAATAAACTCATCTTCTGCTAATTGCTTTTCTACAAAATCTTCCGTATCGTACTCGTCTTTTATCTCACCAAAAATCTCTTCAAGTACGTCTTCCATTGTAATAATGCCTGCAGTACCACCAAATTCATCTACCACCCAAGCAATGCTTTTTCTTTCTTTGGTAAATTTATTAATCAAGTCTGTAGCACTCATGCTTTCTGGCACAGCAGGTATTGGTAGCAAAATTTCTTTTAGTGTAGCGGGCTTTTTAAATAAGTCTAACTGATGGATATAGCCAAGAATATTGTCAATATTATCATCGTACACTAATAGCTTACTTAGTTGTGTACTAATGAAGTGTTGCCTTACTTCTTCAATAGTGGCTGTAATTTCTATGGCTTCAATTTCGGTACGAGGCACTAAACATTGACGAATTTTAATGGTAGGTAGGCTTAATGCATTTTCAAAAAGCTCTGTGTTTAACTCTTGATTGTCTTCATCTTGCTCTTTGGTTTGCTGAAAGAAATGCTCTAAATCTACCTTACTAAAAGCATTATTTCTATCGCCTACTTTTACGTTAAACAGGTATTTTAATATCCATTGTGCAACACCTACAAAAAAGGTAGCTAAAGGCAAAAACAAACCATGAAAGAAATTGGCTAAACCTGCAAAAGCATTTACCAAAAAGTCATTCTTAGCCCTAAAAATAGCTTTGGGTATAAACTCGCCAATAATTAACACTACTAATGATGACATTAAAGTATCAATAAGTAGCTTGAGATAATTATTGTTTAGCCATTGTGGCAAAGGATTCCAAATGATGAGCTTTAATAACTCATCAAACAACAAGCCGTAGATAACTAAAAAAATATTAAGACCTACCAAACAAGTGCCTATAAACCTCGTTGGATGCTCCATAAAATTTGAGAGAATAATACCGCTGCGCTTTCCTTGTTTTTTCTTTAATTCGATGCTTAAACGATTAGCGCTTACAAAGGCAATTTCATAACCTGCAAAAAAGGCTATGAAAATAAGTGTGATGGCGATACCTGTAATTACCAAATAAATATCTGACATAGTAATACGAATGTACAAATTGCTAGCTAATTGTGTAACATTGATTGCTATTGGGTGAATGAAATTTAGGTTACGCTTAGGAAAAAGCTGAAAAGCAAACAGAACGTACAAGTGTGCGCAGCAGAAGCAACATAGATGTACAACTGCTGGTACCATAAAAAAAGAGTGCCGAGTAGAAACTCAGCACGTAAATCCGATAAGCAACATGAGAAAAACGTTATCGGCTTCTTTAACTATCTTTTGTTTATTTCTTTACATCATCGGTGCTTACGCCTCTTTTCTTGCTCACATTATCTGTTAGTTTTCCAAAATTCCACCGCATAGATAGACCAAAAGCACGGCCTGGGCTGTAGATGTTTTGATAGCTGGTAAAATTGTTACCATTACTGGTAGTTCGATACTTAGCTTTTATACAGCAAACTTAAATAATATTAGCATTGAAAAATATAGACTGTCAATAAAACCGGGTGGATTTTAACCCACCCAGTTGCATATATACGATAGGGGAATAAAAAAGTTACAGTGGTAACAATTATTTAAAATCTACGGTGCAGTTTTGGCATTTCATATCAATTTTGGTGCCTTTACCATCACCAACTGTAGCGGTAAATCTACTGTCAGTACTGTTGTTAGAATCACTATATCGCTCTGCTATTCTCATAGCACTTTTTACGGCCTTATCTACTTCTCTGCTTACAGCATCGTCGTTCTTTTCTTCTTTTACTGCTAATGGTTTCTTTTCAAAATTTGCATACACATTGCTGTAAGGGCCTACATAATTTACAGTGTAGCTTTTTAAATTTCTTAGTGGTAAACGAATGTCAGCGTATTTGTTATTGAACTTAATGGTTTCTAAACCAGCTAAAATATTACGTACTTTAACATCTGCATTAGTACCATCTAGTTCTATGCTTTTGGTTAATTTAGAAATACGCAAGTTGCCATAATTTTTGCGGCCTTGTAATGCACCTACTTCATCAAATTCATACTCATCATTAGTGCTTATTAAATTTACTTTTTGTGCTGAAGCGACTTCTATAGTTGAGTATTTTGTATCAATATCAAGGTCTTCAATATCTTTCAAAATCAAGCGACCATTAATAAATTCTATCTCGGCATTCTTAATGCTGCCAGCGCTTACATTGGCATATTTTGAACGCAATGTTAAGGTACCAGCATCTTGCAATTCAAGGTTGCCATTTGTAATATCTGCATTTACTTTGGTTACATTATTGGCTACAGTTACATCGGCATATTTACTTTCAATATCCAATTTATTGGCTGTAGGTATGTAAATGGTTACATAACGTTTAACATCGCTTTTAGTGCCAATATTTTGTCCTTCGCTATTAAAAATAGCCACACCCCCAGAGCCGCTGTTCCAAGCCCAAGTGCTGCCATTTACCGTGTAGCTACCACTACTACTTACTGTACCAGACTTAATACGAATACCTGAACCAAGGCTTTTCACACTAATATTTAATTTCTCAAACCACTCTTCGTCTGATACTTTAGTGCCTTCGCCTTCGTAGTAAACAGTGGTAACCACTTTTACTTTAGGCTGATCCCAAGTTTTTATTTGAATGTTGCGCTGTGTATTTTCAAGATAAATATCTGCGCTTTTAGAAGCCGCAACTTCTACACTTACTTCTTTACTTTTCAGGTCTTTAAAATCACGATTAGGTGCTTCAAAACCATCTACGGCAACTGGTGCACCTGGTGCTGTAGCCATACGTGGTAGGCTTGGTAATTTAAGTGATGCTGGTGCTGCTGGCTTTCCAGCAATTGTAAGTTCTTGTGCTGTTGCAGATATGCTAATGGCTACACTTATAGCCATTACTAACATGGTATTCATTTTCATTGTTCGGTTGGTTAAATGTTTAAAAAGTAGGGTTTTGTTGAATCTACCGGGCCACGGTTTTGTTTAAAGCGATTATTGGTTTTATGTATTTCGTTTTGTAATTGCTTAAGTACATTTAGTTTTTGCTGATACACATTAATCAGTTGGTCTAGCAACTCGTCTGTCAATCCATTTTTCTTAATATCCTTTTTAATGCTTTGCTCGTCTCTTTCCATACGCTTCATTTCTATAGCAAAATCATTAAAGTAACCAGGGTTTTCTGCTATTAATGGTGTGGTATTTACTTTGGCTTTTTGTAAATTAATCACCTGTGTAAAAGAATGATCTACTTGCTCTAGCGCCGTTATATTAGTTACAGGTTGCTGGTTGCTAGTGGCAGGTTGATTAATTCTCTGCTTTCTGTTATCGGCTGGTTTTACACTTCTATTGCTTGCTACCAATTGTTCAGTATTAGTAGGTTGCAACCGAGTTGGTTCTTCTTGTAATTGCTGCTTTGGATTTGTAATTTGCTGCTTGTTACTAGCTACTGGTAACTGGTAAGTAGTAACTGGTTTATTTAACAACATATATCCACCAAAGCCTGCTAACGCAATTATACAAGCAGCAACAGCCCATTTAATATATACCAATGCAGCCAAGGGTTTGGCAGTATTGAGTTCTTTATTAATGCCTAACCACACTTTATGTCTTGGTAAGTCTACATCCAAGTCGTCTGAGTGTTGCTGCATGTATTTTTTAAAGTCATCCATGTAATGCAATATGTTTTATAATACGTTCTTTTAATAATTGTTTGGCTCTCGAATATTGACTTTTACTTGTGCCTTCACTTACGCCTAAGTTTTCTGCTATTTGCTTATGGCTGTAATCTTCTAGCACATACAAGTTAAATACTTGCCTACAGCCATCTGGCAATGCTTTTATTTGCTGATGAATGATTGCCGTATCTATTTCTTGCCACCATTCAACAGCGTCATCCGTTCGATGTTCGTGGTCAGCTTCATCCCAATCTTGCCAGTAAAATGATTTTTTGCTGTACTTAATACATTCATTTACTACAATGCGGCGCAACCAGCCACCAAACAACACTTCATCTTTTAACTGGTGCAAACTTTTAAAAGCGATTATAAATGCTTCCTGCAAAATATCTTCAGCATCACTGCGATTGCCCGTCATGCGAATACAGATATTAAACATAGCCTTACTAAACTGCTGATACAGACTACTTTGCGCATCAGCATTGCCTTTGCGAGCCTTTTTTACAAGGTTAGTTAGTATGTGGTTTGCCGTTTCCAATTAAGTGTTGCTGTATATAAGAGTACAAGTTGTACAAAAGGTTGGAAAAGGTGAGAAGTTTTTTTAAAATTTATTTTACACTGCTCAACGGCTATTGTTACAAAAAGGAAATTATACAGTTTTATAATAGCTGCTTTAACAATTATTGGTGTGGTTCGTTTATATCTTTGCACAGAAAATATTTAGATATGCAAAAGCGATGGTTGCGCATTATTACTGTTTTATTAATAATTGTTGTAAGTGCAATAGCTGCTAAGGCGCAGTGTTCTATTTGTACCAAAACTGCGCAACAATTGGGCGAAGGTCCCGCAAAATCTTTAAACACGGGTATTTTATACCTAATGTTTGCACCACTAGCTATTATGGGTTACATTGGTTTTAGATGGTGGAAACGTGAAAAAGAAGTACTAGCAAATGAAGGTGCAAATGATACCATTGTTTAGGCAAATACACCACCTTAATTTATTTCATAACCACTGCTTTATAAATATCTCGCTCATTTTTTACTGCTTCAAGCTCCTTTTGTAAGTCAGCGATTTGCTGTTGCAATGCTTTTTCTGCCCTTGTGGGCGGTATGCCATAAGGCAAAATTGACTGATACAGGTCTAAGAAATTGTATTGTAAATGTGTACTAAGTATTAACAACATTGATATAGGCTGATCTGGGTTTTTGATCTGCTTGTGAAGATAGTTGGCACTTCGCCCCATATTTATTGATAACTGCTTGGTAGATATTGTTTGAATGCGTTGCTGAATATTTACTGCTAACGGTAAGTTTAGTTGTTCCAATTTTGGAATAATATTCCGATGATTCATTAATATATCACTCATAAGGCATTTGGTTTTAGTAAATGACTAATTAGTTGTTCTCTAACCGAAAATAAATTCTTTTTTGTAAATAAAAAATTCTTTTTGGATACTTATTATTCTAAAACGAACATTATTTTGTTCCAAATGCACCATAATTTGTTCTAAATGAACTATAATATTTACTAAATAACCATAAGCATATCCAAAATGGATACTATTGTTATTAAAACAATACCTGGCATTAGGCTTTTACTAAGTTATACTTTTTAAACAACAATTGGTACAACAATACCAACCATACACAGAAGCATGGTAGCGCCTTGAGTGCGTAGGCTATGAAGAAATTAACACGTACTGAATGTGGAAATACATCGGTGACAGAAAATGTGGTAACAATCATGGCAAAAACAAGTAAAATATACACCCATTTTGCCCTAGGCACAGCCTGCACCACAAACCAAATAGCCACGCCTGTAACTGCAATTACATAAGTTGGCGACTCGGCAGATGTACTGAATATAACCACACTGATAAGTAGTAGCGCCAAATACGATAACCGAAAATATACATGCTTAAACTGACTTACCCTTAGGTATGGCAATAGCAACATGATAGCTGCCGGTATAGTGATGAGATAGTTGCGTAAATTTTCTATTTTAAAAATTCTACGCACCATACCAAGCAACGATAAATCTTGTAGATTCATGGCTATGGAACTATCCGTATTTTGTACATTCTTGGCTACAAGCGAGTGATACCAATCTTGATACGTTTGAATAATAAATGCAGGTGAAGAAATAATCATTGGCAAGCAAAACAATACTAGCAACCAAAAAATAAACCAACCAATAAACTTGATTTTATGCTTTGAAAAAAAGAAAAATGCTAGCCCCACAATGCCATACAACTTTACATAAAAGCCAGCAACTATAAACAATGTAGCCCAAATATCAAGTTCTTTTTCTACCAATATAAAGGCTAGCAACATCCAGCTGGTAAGCATGGGATTAAACTGTACACTGTGTGTAGATGTCATCATCTCTACCGCTGTAATTAGCAGCATTACATTTCTTTGCTGACTGGTAAGGGGCAAATATTTAATGGCAACAAATAAAGTAGCAGCATTGGCAATACACCATAAAAAACAACCAACATAGTTATTAAGTAAGGCAAATGGCGCTATAATAACGCTAAACAATGGGCCATAATGGTTGGCATCATCGTATTCAGTAGGATACTGCAAATACAAATGTTGTTGCTGAAGGGTATGCTGAAAAACGCCTTTATAAATTAAATAGTTATTAACCGAGTCTAAACCTCTACTAAGTTCTAGGGTTACCGCAATTGTAGCCAGTAAAAACCATAATATAGTAGGAAAAGACACCTCGTATTTATAAATCTTAACCTGTTTGTTAATGATATTCATGTTTTATAGTAGGGGGTGTTCCACAAAAATAGAGAGGTTGGTGCTTAAAAGGCAAAGAACTGTAGGAAATAAAAAACGGTTGCAATATTGCAACCGTCTAAAAAGCTATTAATACAATGCTTTATTAAGATGCTTTTACTTCAACTACTGCTGCTTTTTTTGCAGTTGCTTTTTTCAAAGCATTTGCAGGACGGCTATTGCCAAAAGATCCTTTAAAGCGTTTGCCTTTTGCAGTTTTTTTGTCTCCTCTACCCATGATAATTGTGTTTTAAATTTTTGTCGTGAACTGTAAAAGTAAAAAATCCTGCAATACAGCAGGACTTTTAAATTTTTTTGGTAAAAATTGAGTGTTAGATTTTAGCACTTAACTCTTTACCAGCTTTGAATTTAGCTACTTTTTTAGCTTTAATTTTAATAGCTGCACCTGTTTGTGGGTTACGGCCAGTTCTTGCTGCACGCTTAGATACAGAGAAAGTACCGAAACCAACTAAAGTAACTTTATCGCCTTTTTTCAATGTTTTTGTAACAGTAGCAGTAAATGAATCTAATACTGCGTTTGCTTGTGTTTTTGTTATGCCTGCATCTTCAGATAATTGGGCAACTAATTCAGCCTTGTTCATGTGTATAGTTTTAAATGTTATTATTAGAGTGACAAAATTATTGGCTTTTCATTACCAACAAAATAAATTTACTATAATCTTTCATTTTTTATTCCCACTTAAAACCCTTATCCACAAAGGCTTTAACAGCGTAGTTATAATTAACAAACTGTTAAAAGTGCTGTTATCATTGAATAGTACAGCATTTGCCTGTTATAATGTTTTATAAAACACAGTATTTATAGGCATTTGCGGTTGCAACAAATTATTGCATTATCTGCATTAAGCTTCTAAAACCAATTGTTTGGTTGCCCCAAGCTTTTAAAGTATCTTCTCGTAATGCGGCTGCATGTATTTCTATGTATCTATTATAATCGGCTTTACTTTCAGCATAATATTGGGTTGCGTAAGTAACACTTTCACTTTCATCTACCTCTAACAGGCGTACAAACTGAAATCTTGTAAAACAGCCTTTTGCCATTACCTCAGGTATATGCTTTTCTTTCATCCAAGCTACCCAAGCATCGTGTATTTGATGAGATATTTGAGTGGTTACGTTGTAGATGTACATAAATTATTCTTTTTAATCTTTCAACTCTAAGTAAATAGGGCAATGGTCGCTATGCTTTACATCTGGGTAAATATCTGCGTCTATTATTCTATCTTTTAAGTTGCTGGTAACGCTGATATAATCAATGCGCCAGCCTTTGTTTTGTAATCTTACAGATGGAAAACGTTGACTCCACCAACTATAACAATGTGGCTTATCTGGATGAATCACTCTAAATGAATCTACCCAATCTTTTGCTAAAAATTGATCCATCCAAGCTCGCTCTTCTGGTAAAAAACCTGATGAGTTTTTATTGCCTTTAGGGTCGTGAATATCTATTGGATGGTGTGCAATATTATAATCGCCTGTTACAATTAATTGTGGTCTTTTCTTGCGTAAATGCGCTAAGTGTTCGTCAAATTCTGCTAGCCATTGGTATTTGTAGTTTTGTCTTTCATCACCGCTTGTGCCACTAGGAAAATAGGCATTTACTAAAGTAATATCACCAAAATCTGCACGTATAACTCTGCCCTCAAAATCGCTTTGTTCTATACCTGTACCATATACCACATTGTCAGGTGCTATTTTGGTAAGTATGGCCACACCGCTGTATCCTTTTTTCTGCGCTGAAAATGTGTAAGAATGATAGCCTAATGCTTCAAACTGTTTTACATCTATATCTTCTTTGTGTGCTTTGGTTTCTTGAATACAAATTACATCCGCAGGGTTGGTGGCTAACCATTCTACAAAGCCTTTTTTAATGGCGGCTCTTACACCATTTAAGTTGTATGAAATAATACGCATTAGATAGCAATTTTAATGTTAGATATATGATATTATAACTACGCTTAGATAAAAGTTGACTAATGATATAAACGATAGGTGCTTCGTAAACTCAGCATTAACTTGCAACTAAAGCTGACAAAGGGTTTGCAGCTGGTTACATAAGCCTTCTACTTCTTTTCTACCACTTTGCCCATAGGAAAAGTGATGCCCAAATTCAATATCCATTCGTATGTTCCAAAGCTATGGCTAACAGTGCCTTTGTAAATACCCAAACCACTGTAGCTAGCATAATCGAGCTTGTTGCAATATTCTAAAAATACGGTTTTAAAAAACGTGGCTTTAATAGTACCTTCAACACCAACGTTCCAGCCGCCAATTTGAAAATGCGGATCATTTTTTTGGCTGCCACCAAGTGTACTAAATGAGTTTTCTACGTGAGGAATAACTGGCCCAATACCAGCTTTGCCCAAAGCATCTAATTTAAAATTACCGTTTTTAGATTCGTGCAAGCCCCATCGTTTTACAATGTTAAACAGCAAAAAGTTAGCACCATTATTTAAGTAGTAGAAGTAGCCATTTGGTTCGGTAAAGGCAACAATACTATCTACAGGTCTGTTGTTTAGCTTACCTACAATGCGAGCATTTTGGTCGCCAACAATAAACTTAGTATGGTCAAAATTAATTTCAAAACCTAGGCCTTTTTTCTTGTTGAAGAAATAACCAATGCGGTAGTTGTATTGTGGTATAGAAATAGGGATTTTAAAAAGATTGCCTTCATCCCATCCTGGATGGTCGTGGCCAGTAATGTTTACGAATTTATAATCGTTGCCAAGTTCTGGCTGTTTTACCTTGATATTGCTTTTAGTGTACCATTCTTTATTGTAGCCCCAGCTAAAATAAAATTCGCCTTTACGTTCTTTTTTTTTGGTTTGCGCCTGTAGGTCATTTACACAAATACTCACCAACACTACTGCTACAATGGCTTTAAAAAATACCTTCATTACTGTAAAAATTTGCTTAAAAATAATTTGCTTGCAAAGATAGTAGCTAGCGGTATGCAACCTTTGCTACATTGTTGATAGCTTTACTTACTACTTAAAAGCATTATGGAACCAATAGAAAGAATTATTCCAGCCAAAGAAAGTGTGTATTTAGATGGCCCGAAACCACGCATATACGAACTTGGTTTTGCATGGCAAATATTTACAGAATTTATACGAGGCTTTAGAACCCTGCACTTTGTGGGACCTTGTATTACTGTATTTGGTAGCGCAAGATTTGATGAAAGTCATGCTTATTATAAAGCTGCTGAAATGTTTGGTAAACGCATAGCGCAACTTGGTTTTACTACTATAACTGGTGGCGGCCCTGGTACTATGGAAGCAGCAAACAAAGGCGCATTTGAAAATGGCGGCACATCGGTAGGTTGCAATATTAAACTACCTTTTGAGCAAAAGCCCAACCCTTATGTACATAAAAGCATTACGTTTAACTATTTCTTTATTAGAAAAGTACTGCTAGTAAAATATTCTTACGCTTTCATCATTATGCCAGGCGGTTTTGGCACTATGGATGAATTTTTTGAAACCCTCGCCTTGGTACAAACTAGAACTATTACCAATTTTCCCATTGTGCTTTTTGGCAAAGACTATTACCAACCATTAATGGATTATATGAAGCTAATGCGTGATAAAGGCACTATAAACCCAGAAGATTTGGATTTGTTATTACTTACTGACGACTTTGACGAGGCAATAAATCACATTTCAAGCCAGGGCAAACGCATCTAAATTTCTTTAAAGAGTATATTTTCTAAGAACTTATCGTTTAATATACACATCATCCTT
>NZ_JBQWIE010000023.1:0-73652 GCF_056745525.1 Parasediminibacterium sp. HNIBRBA5674
TGTACCCATAGATGGCGGCCTAAGCTTACTAGTAGCCGCAGGTGTTGGTTACGGGGCTAAAAAATTGAAAGAAAGAAAGGCAGCAATAAAATAAGCTTTCCCTCTTAGCAATAGTTAATATTAACAGGGCATTCAAATTAATTTGAATGCCCTGTTTTATTTTCATCTGATACGTATAAATGCAGTTATGCTTTAATTAAAGTTTATCAATAAACTCAAGCATAAAGGCAAGTGTTTTCTTTACTGGATAAAAACTTATAGGATTCGCATTGGCATTTTTAATTACTCTACTATCAAAATAATAATCACCATTAATTTTTGAAGTCGCAACAAGCGTAAACTCTGTATTTACAGGAATGTTATGAGTAAAAAACGTTTTACTATCAGCATCAACAAGTAAACTGACAATTGTTTTGCTATTTTTTAGTACTGCAAAAACAATTGTGTTTTTGTTGGTGAAATTTGGAGATAATGTAACGTTCAGTTTAGTTTTTGCGAGGTTACTATCTGCATAGCTAGCAGCGCCAAACCATCTAATTCTGTTGGTTGTAAATTCATAACCTAAAATTCTGCTGCCGCTACCGTTGCTGTTGTCTCTCCAAAGGTCCGCTTTGCCATCATTTGATGGTGACCATGCAAATACGCTATCCTTAAAATATTTGACAGCATTGCCAGCAAAAAACTTCATATTACTACTAGCAGCGCTGTCTTTAATTCTAATTTTTACTTGGCTGTTAGGTGCTACATTTACCTCTTGCCCATCTTTTGTTAATCTAATATCACAGTAGTTACTTGCTTCTAGTAACGAGAAGATATTGGTTGTTGGTACAGCATATTTTACAAAATCACCCTTCTTTTTTAATAACGTAATTTCTACTTTTATTTTACTGTTATTGCTTGTAATTGGGCTGCCATTTGCATTGGTACAGCTATTGGCAGGAAAGGTAATTTGTAAACTATCGCCAGAAGATAATTTGCTTTCTGATAAGCAATCAAAGCTGTCTACAATAGGTGTGCTTCTGGTTATTTCTGGGAAAATGATTTTATTGAGTGTGGTTGCATTGTAGCCTGTATTAGCCCATACAGTATCGTTCAATTGGTTATTTGCGTAAGAAACAAATTCGTCTGAAATGGCTTTGTTGCATGCGCTAAAAGCCGTTGTAGCCGCAAGTATTATTAAGATATGTTTGAAAAATTGTTTCATTTTTTACTACTTTTTTGCAAGCATTGTAATTATCACTTTTTGAAAAGCTTCTTAACTATTTGCTTTACATTGATGATGCTTTAATTACCTACACCGCTGCCTTTACTGTTTAGTTTGAATCTTATACCAAGTGTTAAACCTGCAGCATTAAACCTTTGGCTATAGCCAGCTACAGAGGTATTTGTATTAGAAATGCCATATCTAAAATATGGTTCGGCAAAAACATCTAATCGCTCACTAATGTTGCGAATAATGCTTACACCAGCATACAAACTCAGGTTTAAATTGCTCTTATAAAAGCCATTATTGTTTTTAGCACTTAACGGTACTAATTGAAACGATGTATCTAAGGTTTCGCCTTGATACCATGATGTAAGGTTTGCGATAATACCACCGTTAATAGCATAATGCCATTTATCGTTACCATTTTCATAACTCAGTAGTAATGGTATCTCTAGGCTTTTGTAATGGTTATTAGTTACGCGTTTTCTGTAACCAATTTGTTGTACCGTAGCAGTATCTCTTACTGTAGTATCACTAAGGCCACCACCACGCACAATGGTTCGCACAGTAACCACACTTGTAGTGGTAATAATGCTGTCTGATTTACTGGTAAACTGTTCGTTGCGTTGTGTGTATTGTAAGCCAGATTTAATTAAAAAATTATCATTAATCGTTTTACTTACTCTAAGGCCGAAAGTAAAGCCCCCATTCATTTTGGTGGTGCTATCTATGCGTTGCAAATAATTGTCACTTACACCATAAGCAAATACATTCTTCATGGTATAATCTGCAGAACCATAGGCTTCTAAATACCACGTTGCAGGTTTGTAATTAGGGCAGTCTAAGCCAAAAATGTTGCTTTGATTTTTTAGTTTTAATGATGTGATGTCTTTAGTGTTATAACTAAATAACTTAGAAAGTGATACGGTATTTGCCTGTGCAAATTTCGCTACAAGTTCATCAGAATTATCCTGTGCTACACCATCGTTTTGTGTAAACGGTAATTGTTGTTGCTGTCTTTTGGTGTCAGCAAATTGATTATCGTTTTGAGTGTTTGCTTTGCGCTTTTTATTACGTGTCGCTTTGAAAATATTATTTTTAATTCTATCTTCTTTGTTTACAGCAACACTAGTTGTGTTGTTGTTGTCATCGCTTTTGTCATCATCATTAGCAACAGCATTATTATTGTTATCGTTATTACGGCTTTTATTTTGGCTTAATGTAGTATTGTTATCTATAGTTTCTGTTTTTGATGGTTGTGATGGGTTATTGTTTAGCTGCTTGCTTGGTACTTGGCTTTTCGTGGCAACCTCTTCTGAATTGTTTTTGTTGCTGATAACGAAGCAAGTACCGCAAATCAGTATGAGGCAGGCCGCAGCCACCATATACCACCGCTTATCTGTCCACCAATAAACAATGGGCTTTTTAGTTTCTTTCTCGGCCACAATTTTATCCCACAGGCCATTAGGCACGGGGCTTTTGTGGTTGTGAAGCATGTCCTTCACAAAGTCATCAAAATTTATTTCGTTCTGCATTACACTGCAATTTTTTCTAATTGTAAAATCTGGCTTTGTAGCGTTTTTCTTGCTTTTACAAGTTGGCTACGGCTTGTGCTTGCTTGAATACCTAGCATATCAGCTATTTCTTCGTGGCTATAACCTTCTATAACGTTTAAATTAAATACTATTCTATAACCGTGAGGCAAGTTATTTATTAGCTTCATCAATTCTTCTTGCCCCAAACTACTATATGCATACGATGGTAGTTGTGGATCGTTATTACTATCGTCTTTTATTTCTGCAAAATGAATACGCTTTTTTTGCAAATGCTTTAAAGCCACATTTACAACAATGCGTCTCATCCAGCCTTCAAAAGAGCCTTCAAACTTAAATTGATGCATGTGTTTGAATATGCGAATAAAACCTTCCTGCAACATATCTTCTGCCTCCATCGCATCATTTGCGTAGCGCATACATATAGACATGAATTTACCAGCGTATTGCTCAAAGAGTAATCGCTGACAAGTCGCATTGTCATTTACACAACCTTTAATAAGTTCGTGTTCAGTCAAGGGGTATAGTGGTTTTAAGATGTACACGAATAAGACTAGATGCCTTATTAATTATGTTTGATGCCTGACCAAATCATAATTTTAACATGAAGATAAAAAAAGCTTGTGAATAGCGGCTAAATTGCACTGTTAAAGATTTAACTGTTACCACATAGGCAGATAGATACAATAGATATTAGCGAGATAATGCATTAGATTTTTAAGATTCCCTGTGAAAATGTTTTCAGCGTGAATCTGCGAAATCTGCGAGAAAAATTAAAATAAAAATGACTCAATTTGATATAGCAATTATTGGTGGTGGGCCTATTGGTTTAGCATGTGGTATTGCCGCCAAGCAAGCAGGCTTAAGTTACGTGATTCTTGAAAAAGGCTGCTTAACTAATAGCTTGTACAATTATCCTTTGAACATGACTTTTTTTTCTACACCAGAAAAACTAGAAATAGGTAATGTGCCTTTTATGAGCTTGAATGCCAAACCTACAAGGGCAGAAGCACTTGAATATTATAGACGTGTAACGCAGTTGCATCAACTGAATGTAAAATTATTTGAAGCCGTTACTAGTACAGAACGTTTGCCCAATGGCAGTTTTACAATTACTACTTCAAAAAATACTTATCAAGTTAGTAATATTATTGTGTCAACTGGCTTTTACGATATACCTGTATTATTAAATGTACCGGGTGAGCATTTACCTAAAGTAAATCATTACTACAAAGACCCGCATTTTTATGCTTTTCAAAAAGTGTTGGTGGTTGGTGCTAATAATTCATCGGTAGATGTGGCATTGGAAACTTGGCGTAAAGGCGCAGATGTAACCATGGTTATTCGTGATGAAGAAATAGGTACAAGGGTAAAATATTGGGCAAGGCCAGATATTATTAATCGTATTAAAGAAGGTAGTATTAAAGCCTATTTTCAATCGTCTATTACTGAAATAACTGAACAAACTGTAACCATACAAACACCTGAAGGCTTAGTGACTGTAGAAAATGATTTTGTAATGGCTATGACAGGCTACCAACCCAATTTTACCGTACTTGAAAATTTAGGTGTGGCACTTAGTGATGATGAGATGAAACAACCAGTTTACAATTCTGAAACTATGGAAACAAATCAGCCAAATGTGTACTTGGCAGGTGTGGTTTGTGGCGGCATGAACACACATAAATGGTTTATAGAAAACTCTCGGGTGCATGCAGACATGATTACAAACGCTATCGTTAATAAACTATCTAGAAATCCACAGCAGCAGTCTTAAAACTTTAATTACTTTCGTCCGCAACATCTTATCTCAAAAAAACACGTTTATATGGGCTTCTTCGATAAATTATTTGGCAAAAAAGAAAAAGAAAGCTTAGATGAAGGGTTGCAGAAAACCAAAGAAGGTTTTTTTGCCAAAATAACCAAAGCCATTGCTGGTAAAGCTTCTATAGATGATGAAGTGCTAGATAATTTGGAAGAAGCATTAGTAGGTGCAGATGTTGGTATTGAAACCACGTTGGCCATTATTAAGCGTGTAGAAGCAAGAGTAGCCAAAGATAAATATGTAAGCACTAGCGAACTTAATACGCTTTTACAGCAAGAAATAGAAGCGGTTTTGGTAGATGCAGATAATACATCCTACAAAAACTTTGAAATACCTGAAGGGCAAAAACCTTACGTGATTTTAGTAGTGGGTGTAAATGGTGTGGGGAAAACCACCACCATTGGTAAGCTAGCCCATAATTATAAAAAAGCTGGTCACAATGTAATACTTGGTGCTGCCGATACATTTAGAGCAGCAGCGGTAGATCAATTGACTATTTGGAGCGAAAGGGTAGGAGTGCCAATTGTAAAGCAAGCTATGGGTAGCGATCCTAGTGCTGTAGCTTTTGATACCGTAACAAGTGCTGTAGCTAAAGGCAGCGATATTGTAATAATAGATACTGCTGGTAGGTTGCACAATAAGGCTTATTTAATGGATGAGTTGACCAAGATAAAACGTGTCATTAAAAAAGTATTACCTACTGCACCAAACGAAGTAATGTTGGTGCTAGATGGTTCTACAGGGCAAAATGCCATTGAACAAGCGAAACAATTTACAGCAGCTACTGATGTTACTTCGCTTACCATTACTAAACTAGATGGTACCGCAAAAGGTGGTGTGGTATTGGCTATTGCCAATCAATTTAAAATACCTGTGAAGTTTATAGGTGTGGGTGAAAAGATAGATGATTTGCTAGTGTTTGATAAGCACGAATTTGTTGATAGCTTATTCAAGTTGTGATAATATATCTCTCGCTGATGTCGCTGATAGACGCAGGATTTTAAGAAAATATAAGTACTAATTTGCGAAATCGGCAGGCAAAATTCTAAAAACTAAAAATAAAAACGTATGAAAAAAATGATGATTGCTTGTGTGATTGGGTTATTTACTATCAATGCGCAAGCGCAAATAGGCGGTATGCTAGATAAAGCAAAAGCCGTAGCTGGTGCTGCCGGTGTAGATGCCAATAAACTAACCACAGGTATTATGAGCAAACTAACGCCAGGCCTTGGTTTAACTGCTGAACAAACACCTAAAGTTACTAATGCTATCAATACTTTTTTAGCTGCAAAAGCACAAATAATGCCTTTGTTACAAAGCAACAAAGCCGATTATGCACAAAAGCAATCTACACTGTTTAGTAATTTAAAAACAAAGCTTACTGGCATTTTGCTGCAAAACCAAATGAACAAGTTTCTAGGGCTAAAACCTGCAACTAATACACCTACTAATATTTTATCGCAGTTGTTTTATTAAGCGAATTGTAACGCAATTTTCAAAAAGGTTCAAGGCATCAGTTTTGGGCCTTTTTTGTTGCCAATAAGTTACTCAGAAAAATATTTTTCTTAAAACTAAAAAAATAGTTGGCAAACTAAAAAATTAGTTATTACATTTGTTCAACTAAATTTATAGTTATAATGATAAAGCCATTAACCAAAGCAGAAGAGCAGATAATGCAAAGCATTTGGAAATTAGAATCTGCTTTTTTAAAAGACATTGTAGACGCACAACCTGAACCAAAACCACATAGCAACACGGTAGCTACTATTTTAAAAATATTGGTTGATAAAGGTTTTGTTGGTATTAATGTGATTGGCCGTATGCACCAATATTATCCTTTGATATCAAAGCAAGATTATTCTAGCAATAGCATTGGCGCCTTGGTAGAAAGCTATTTCGAAGGTTCTTTTAGTGATGTGGTATCTTTTATGGTGCAACAGCAAAAGCTAAGTGTGAAAGAACTTGAGTTGCTTTTAAACGAAATTAAAAAAACTAAAAAATAGTTGTATGCTGTCAATTGCTTACTATTTTCTGCAAGTATCGCTTTGTAGCGCCTTAATGATGTTGTATTACGCATTGGTCTTGCGTAACAAACGCTTTCACCAGTACAATCGTTTTTACCTATTAGGCGTAGCCGTTTTACCTTGGTTAATGCCTTTGGTAAAAATAGACATTAACAAACCCAAAGAGGCTGTTTCTATGCCTATTCAACTGTTTTCTGTAATAGCCGATACCAATTCTGAATTTGAGAAAACTGTTGCTGATAAAGGCTTTCAGTTTACATGGGAAACATTGGTAGCTACACTGTATATCGCTGTTTCAGCTGTATTACTTACCATGTTGTTGATTGCGATGGTAAAAATTTACAAGCTATTGAAGACCAATTCTTGCAAAAATTTAGACGATGTTTATCTAGTATTAACGCAGGCAAATGGTACGCCTTTTTCCTTTTTTAAATTCATTTTTTGGCATACTGATATTGATGTAACGACTACCGCTGGCAAGCAAATGCTACAACATGAACTAACGCATGTAAGAGAAAAGCACAGCTTAGATAAGTTATTGCTACAAATAGTGTTAATCATAGGTTGGGCTAATCCTATTTTCTGGCTACTAAAACGTGAACTAGGAACCATACACGAGTTTATTGCAGATAACAAAGCCATAGATAATGGCGATACAGCAGCGCTTGCTACCATGCTATTAGCAGCAGCTTATCCGCAACAGCGTTTTGCATTAGCCAATCCATTTTTTTACTCACCAATAAAACGAAGAATCGCCATGCTTACCAACAACAAACACCCAAGATTCTCTTATGCAAGAAGGCTAGTGGTACTGCCTTTGCTAGTTGCTGTTACCTTATTATTTGCGTTTAGGAAAAAAGAAATCAAACCAATTACTTTATCTGTAGCTAGTGCTTTAGAAAATGTGGTAGGTACTGTGGCTGATGTTACCAACACGGCTGATTACTTACCTGTAGATGGTATCAACGCTAAATTGACTAAAACCTACACCGTAGTAATAGATGCTGGCCACGGTGGTACTGATGCAGGCGCACCTAGTATTGATGGCAAAAGTTTTGAAAAAGATATTGCACTAAGCATAGCCAAATTGGTAAAAGCACAAAATGCAAATGCCAACATTAATATTGTATTGACTAGAGATAACGATGTATTTATGTCACCCCAAGAACGAGTTACTTATGTAAATAAACTTGGTGCAGATTTGTTTGTGAGTTTGCATTGTAATTCTAAAGCTTCAGCAAGTGATTTAAATGGTAGAGCGAAAGGTAATCCAATGGAGGGCGTTGAAATAATTATTGCGAATAAACAAAAAGCCAAAAATTATCAAGCCAATTATGATTTTGCTAATTACCTGCAAAATAGTTTGCAACCTTTAAATGCTAGAGATAAAGGTATTTTAACAAGACAAGTAGGTATTTGGATATTACAAGAAACCAATTGCCCTTCAACACTTATTGAGTGCGGCTATATGGATGTGCCAAATGATCTCAAAAAATTAACAAAATCTGACTATCAACAAACATTGTCAACCAATATTTTAAAAGGTATTGAGACATATTTGGTGAGTAAAGAGAAGGGTATAAGTGATTTGGTTGTTGATACTGTGCCAAAGAAGAAGGTAGTAATTATCGATAGTAATAAAGTACTTACGTTGACAAGCAAGTCAACAGCTTTAAATAGTAAGCTGCTAAATGATACAGTATCAATAAAAACTAAGAATTCAGTTCTAGATAGTGTTTTGATAGTAGTAGCTGGAAAGAAAGTTACTAAAGCTGAAATGGGAAAAATTCATGTATCTAGTTTTAAAAGTGTTAATATACTAAAAGACAAAAATGCTACCGATAAATATGGTGAAGCAGGTAAAAACGGGGTAATTGAAATTGAATTGCTAACAGAAAGTGATGATCCAAATAATGACAAAGTTTTTACCGAAGCACAAACATCTGCAGAATTTCCTGGTGATGTTTTGGCTTGGAAAAAATATTTAGACCGCAACCTGAAAATACCTGAAGAGGCGAGAACTAAAAATGCGCCAGCTGGTAACTATTCAGTTGAAGTAGCTTTTGTAATACATGAAGATGGTAATTTAAGTAATATTAAAGCAATGACTGACCCTGGTTTTGGTACAGCTGATGCTGCTATTGCTTTGATTGCAAAAGGCCCTAAATGGCAGCCTGCAGTACAAAATGGTATAAAGGTTGTTTCTATAAAAAAGCTAACTATCACTTTTATAATTGATGAAAATTCAAAAACTAGTTCTAGTAAATAATCTTCCCAACTTCTTCTAAAACATTTCTACAAACTGCTAATTTTTCTACTACTGAAAGATTAGCAGTTTTCGTTTCTATACTTTTAATTTCTACTTGTATGTCGTTTAAATAGTCGTTAATAAAGCTGTTGATACTATTTAAAAATGGTAACTGAGCCTTTATTTTTTGAAATTGATATTGTGGCAACTGTTGTAAGGCTTTTCGTATAATGGCTTCGCCAAAATCTTTTAAATGGCAATGTGCTACAACCGTTGTTGCAGTTGCTTTTGGTACTAGTTTAAAGGCAGATTGTTGTATTGCTAAGCCTGTACTTATTGCCGCTTCAAAAATTGTTGTGCTAAGTATCTTTTGTAAATCTTCAGCTTTTGTAATTGAAGATTTAGTCTTTTTTGCAACTTGCTTTGTCACCTCTTTTAGTACCTTTTCATTTGCTACGATACCAATATCTACAAGGGCTGTACGTAATTCAGTAATGTAGGCAGGATTGTAAGTGCAGTGGTATAAAAGAGTTTCGCACCATCGCAATGGTTGTTTATCGTCAGCATCAAATTGCCTTACAAAATGTATTGCTTTTTGAGGCAATGCAAAAGGGCAATATCTAGCGCCACGGCCTATTAACTGTGCCTCGCTTACTGTTGTTTTATCTGCTTTTTTATTGGTGGTTGTAGCGCTTTCGTACAATCTTACAATGTCAAACAAATTCAAAACATCCCAGCCTTCATTTAATTTATCTACTGCAAAAATGGCTCTGTATTTGTTTGTTTCATCTTCTAGCGTGTTTACTGCTATTTGCTTTTGCTCGCTATCATCTTTGCTATTTACCACCAATAACTTATCTGCACTAAAATCTGCCTGTAGCATTAATACAATATTTTCTAAGCTTACTTTTTGCGCAGCAAAAAAGTTAAAAGCATCTTTAACAATGCCATGTGTTTGCTTGCTTTGTATTTGTGCAAGGTCTTGTATGGTTAATTGCTGTATACGATTACAAAAGGTTTCATAGTAGGCCTCGCTACTAGCTATGGTTTTTGATTTAAACAGTATCACAGGTTTAATAGCTTGCTGTTGTTGCTCAAATAACAATTGCCTGTATTCGCTTGCTATTAATGCTTGTAGTGCCATATCAAAAACAGGTGCATCAGTTTGTAACAGGGTTACTTCTTTCGAATAACCATCTTGCCTAAATTGATGCAAGGGATAATTGTAAATGAGTTTATCAGCATACTTTTTAGCGATATTTGGATGGCTTAAATCTGCGGTAGCAGTAAACTCAATAAGTAGGTTGTTCTGATTTGCTGTTGCAATGTTTTGCACTGTTCTTTCCCAACTTATCAGGCCTTCTTGTTCTTCTTTACTTATGCTAATGTCTTTCTTGGTTTCAGCATTAATGTGGTGTGCTTCATCAGATAATAACACGATTGGTTTGTCGGTAAAATCATCGTAAGTAATACTATTTTCTCTAGGCGTTTGTAAGTTGCTATGTAGACCTTGTATGGTGGTGAAAATAATATTTATCTCATTATTGTTAACTGCTTCAAAGTTGCTGACTTCTTTGATGTTGACTTGTTGATAATTGATGATTATTTGCTGCGCAAATAAGTATTTAGACGATTGTGGGTTCAGAAAATTATCTCTTGTTTTATCAATAATATTGGTGCTATTTACAAAAAACAAAAAGTTACGATAGCCTTGTTGATAGAGTTGTAATATCAAGCCAGCCATTATTAAAGTTTTACCACTACCTGTAGCCATGTGGTACAATAAATGATTAGGTTGTTGCGTGTTTATTAAAAAATTAAACCGCCCAAGGGCTTCTAATTGGTATGGTCTTATAAGATATTTTGGGTGCAAATTTTCAAGCACACAAGCAAGTATAAGACTGCTATAAAAGTCAGTATCTACTTGTGAATAACTATCTAATGTATGGCTGAGTGCTTGCATTGGTTACTTGTGAAAATTTAAATCATTTGTTCTGCGGTAAAAATCCCTTTTGCGCTAGCAACATATCATTGCCCCAAAGCTTTACTAGCAAATGAATGTCAATAGGGAAGAAGCTAGAGGAACCATCGATATTATACTTTATTGGGCAAATCATTTTGCCAGATTCTATTTGGCAAAAATGCTTACCATTATTAGCTATCACAATGTTGCCATTATCAATTTGCTGATATACTTTTTGTAAATCTATCACGGCATATTTTATAAAGTCAGTACAAAGTGCCACTTGTTCTTTATTACCGTTAATAATGCCATAAACAAAGTAATTGGCTTTTATTTTATAGTATTCTGATGCATGTCTATTGGCCACAGGATTTTGGTCTCTTCTATATCTAATAGTAAAGTCGCTGTATTGCTGATACTTCTGTTCTCTAAAGCGTTCTTGCACGGTTTTAAATTCATTTTCATGGGTAAATACATAATCAATGCCTTTAAACATATCAATCTCTTTGGCCTTAGTAGCGTCTAATAAATATGGCTGCCAATTAAGTGGTGTATAAATTTGGGGTAAGGCAATATTGCGATGCACTGTGTCAGTAAAAGCCCTGTCAATTGTGTAGTTAGCCATACACTACTTTATTTTAAGTGAATAGAATTGATGGTTCAACACAATCTCTTGTTTCGATAATTGGTAATCTACATCTTCAACTTCTGTGTAAGGCAAATACAAATAATTCAGGTCAATTAGTTGAAGCAATACCTTTTTTTTGCTTTCAATATTTAAGTCAGAAAATGCTTGGTGGTATTGCATCATAGCTGTTTTATCTACTTGGAAATTTACAAAGTTGCTATTGATTATCTGTTGTGTTAATACTTGTAGACTATCACTATCAGTAGCATTTAAAATTTGCTCTGCCCATAGTTCATTAAGCTTGTGTAACTCACAGTAAACAAAACTGCGACCACCTAGCCAGTTTACAGCTTTGCTTATGCCTGTAGTATCGCCACTTATAACATGTTGCAACCTAACTATACTATCATTTTCGCCATAGTCTAGCTGTTCTATACCTATATAACGCCTATTAAGTTTGTGTGCTACTGCTGCTGTAGTACCGCTACCAAGGTGATAATCAAGCACAATGTCGCCCACATTAGTTGCCATTTCTATAATGCGTTTTAGTAGCTTTTCTGGCTTTTTGCCATTACTAAAACTAATGCCACCTTCACTTGCAGCGGTAGTGCCAATATCAACCCATAAGTCTGATGCTAATACACCAAAATAAGGTTTGCCATTTTCTATTACAATGCGTTCTTGCAGTGGTACTAGCATGCCACCATCGTACACCAAAACTGTTTGTTTGTTACTATTCACAAATGCTTCTACTATGCCTTTTGTTTTATTGGCTGTTGCAAATGCCTTAAACTTTTCACCTGCTTTTTTTATGTTTTTTTCAAGCGAATATATTTGTGCTGCATGTTGCAATGCGTAAGTTTCTATCGTTTGTTCTATGCTGTATAATTCAATATCAGTAAGGCTTTGTTTCTTTTTCCCCTGTAAATATTGTTCGCTAATTAGCTTGCTTATATCTTGTATTGTATAGCCGTTATTTGTTTGTGTTACTTCGTACTTGTAGTTGGTGTTAAAAGTGGTTTTTGTGTAAAAAGGCTTAAACCGAAACGATGGCGATTTTGCATAAAACAAAATGTGCTCTTTTACTTTAAACAAGCGTTCACCACGCTTTACATTAATGGCATTTACACCACTTTCTGTGCTTGACTTCAGTACAATGTGTTCTTTAAAATTGGCTCTGCCAAATACTTCATCGCATAGCACTTTTAGGTAGGCAAATTCAGTATCATCTACTTGTATAAAAATGCTACCATCAGTAGCTAATAATTGCCAAGCAATACTTAATCTGTTTTTCATAAAAGTAAGCCATGTACTATGGTTAAAACTATCGTTGTATAAAAAGCTATCATTGCCTGTATTGTAAGGTGGGTCTATGTAAATGAGTTTAATGCCATTGCCATAAACCGGTAGCAAACTATGCAGCGCCATTAGGTTATTACCACGAATAATAAAATTGTCTTGCGCACTTAAGCTTTCAGGTATATGTTTACCATTACTATCGTACTTTTTAAAACCAGTAAATGCTTTTGGGTGCAATAATCTATCAATGGTATCTGCAGCCAATGTTTCGTGCCAAAACACTTCATTCTTTTTACTATCCTCTTTACTTTGCCCACCTTCTAGTACAGTATCTTTATAAGGCCATGTTAATACTACTTCTTGGCTAGCACTAATAAAATTATTGTCATTAGTCAATCCAATTTTATTGGTAAATGCAGTATAACTATCTGGTAAAAAAGCCTTGCTACTAATGCATTGCTGAAACTTTACTTTGTCGAATACCCACACATCTGCCACCTGCTGAAAGAAGTATTGCCTCATGACAGGTTGAGACAACAACAATGACAACAACTGTGGTTGTAGTTGCAAAGCAGCAGCCACAACACTACTTTTCAGCAATTGCCCATTACTCGCCACAAACTGTTGTTCTTTACTTAAAAGCGTGGTTAGTTGTTGTAAAACCTCTTGCATTGTATATACCTATTATCAAACGGGCAAAGTACAAAATATTGTAGATACTATTGGTACACAAATGTTACAGATTTAATGGGTTAAATGGGGTTACTTCT
The DNA here is from genome assembly GCF_056745525.1 of Parasediminibacterium sp. HNIBRBA5674. NCBI lineage: Bacteria > Pseudomonadati > Bacteroidota > Chitinophagia > Chitinophagales > Chitinophagaceae > Parasediminibacterium > Parasediminibacterium sp. HNIBRBA5674. The sequence continues at coordinate 13,518 of NZ_JBQWIE010000023.1, forward strand.
TTACTATGCCATAGCCGCATAAAAAAATCCCTTGAAGCATTATCAATCTTCAAGGGATTTTTGGTTTACAGATATGCTATTATTCCTCAACCCATACCCTTACTTGCGTAGCTGTAGCCCCAAGGTTGCGTGCCACTAAATAATTACCACTAGTAGCAAGGTTATAAGTAGTACGTTGGCGGGTATCGCCTTTGCCTATTACTATTACTTTAGTACCAGGTGCAGTAGCAGTTTCGCTAATGCTTATTTCTACTATTTCTGGGCCATCGTTGGTTACATAAAATAAGCGATTTGCTTCATAAGGTTTGTTATACAGCACTGCTAAGCCATTTGCAGCCACAGTTACAGTTGCATCTGGCGCCACACGTGTGCCTGTAGCGTCTAGCAAGCGGGCAGCTTGGTAGGCAGCATATAATGTAGGGTTTTTAATGCCCTGTGGTTTCAGGTATACATCTAGTTCCTCACTTAGCATGGTTCTAGTAAGGGTAATAGTGGCATCTAATTGTTCGTTTTGCAAGCTACGGTTGTCAATCGCCGTGGTAGGTGCTTCTTCTAGCTCTATAAAATCTGTAAGTAAACTTTGCAGGCTAGTAACATCAGCTTCTGTAACACCAAATGAGGTTAGTTTGTCTTTTACTGAATCAATATGATTTAGCAACAATGTTACATTGGCTATGGCGGTTTTGCCCGAGCTGCGGTTAAAGTCGGTATCGGCAAAGTCTAACTTGTTTTTTAGCTCTAGCAGTTTATTTTTTACTGCGTAAGCTGTACCGCCTGCTGCCACAAGTATTGCTTGCTGATTGAGTAATAGGCGAGCCGCAGCTTTTTTATCAGTAATGCCACTTTCATCGGCGCCACCTTCGCCAGCATAGTTAAAAATATCGGTTATGAAGTTCTCTAGCCTTGTTAATATGGCGGCTGCATCGGGTATGGCAGCTATGGCAGTGGCATACTTAGCAAACCATAGTTTTACCCTTAAAAACATACCAATGTAATTTTCTTGTGTGTTTGTCATACGCATATAATTTAGTTGTGTGAATGTAAAAAATAATGTAATAAGGTGTAATTAGTTTATTTGTAAATTAACATTATTTTAATAGTGGCTATACATAAGTAAAATTGGGCGACATTTAAACTAAGAAGTTTTGTAAATAGCCATTGACTGCCTTACACAAATAAAAGTGATAATTACAAGCATATCAGTTAGGTTAACTTACTAGTTTATAGCTATTGCAATAGCATCTTTTGCTTTTACATAGGCTTGTAAAAAATTCATACATACTCAACTACCTTTTGCATTATTATTTAACTAGCTTACATTATTATTTAAATAAGTAAAGCTATAAGTGAAGTATAATTTGTTACTTGTAAAATACAATTTGATAATGATGAAGTATCAACTGTTAATTTTATAGTATTGAGTAATAATTATTAGCTAACTATTGTTACTAATAAAGTAATAATGGTTATATTTGAATAACTAAGAAAAAGTAGATGGCCTAAAGTTATTGGCGTAGCCATCTATTATGTTATCTGTAAACATTGTTAATTTTTTTGTATGCCTAAGAGACAGCCAAGAGCCACCCGCAACCGTGCCGCCGAGCAATTACAATTTTACCCACAGCGTTTAATAGCCGCTAGAAACATACCGCACCCTGTAGCTTGGCTGCAAAAGTTAGGCTTTCATGCGCCTACGGCGGTAGCCATAGCCAATGGTACTTGCGCTAGCCTTAAGTGGAGCCAAATAGAAACCTTGTGCACTGCCTTAAACTGTACGCCAAACGACCTATTAAAGTTTGACCACAAGCACAAGAACCTACCTGCCAATCACGAGTTACTGAAACTACAGCGCACCGATAACTTGCCTAACCTGCAAGAACAATTAAGGCAGCTAAGCCCAGAGAAGTTAGAAGAATTACAAGTGTATTTAAAGGGGGAGTGAGGTTGTAGGCTAAAAGATTTTGAAACCTTTTGGGGCTGGTGTTGGTTCATATCAGCCGACTTTATCTTTAGAGTTATAATTTATTTTAGATTAGTTTTAAACCTTTGTAAAAAAGGTATATCCTAAAAGCGCTTAACCCCCTAAAAAATGAAACGATTTGCACGAATTGCCTGGCTGGCTATGGGTATTATCGGTATTTTTTCTTCTAAAGCCATAGCACATATTGGTGGTCATTATCACCAAGTACAACAATTAAATACTTGGCTATTGGCTAATGGCACTGCGCTTCAAGGTAATTTTTTTATGGCCAAACAAGATGCCATTGTACTTGAGCAATTAGATGGGCAATTTATTACTGTACCTATTGCATTACTAGCCTCACAAGACCAAACTTTAGCAAGGTATAAAAGTAAAAAATACAATGCCATTCATTCGGATGAAGTCTTACAAGTGTATCACTTAGCTGCTGTGGCATTGCTAGAGGCAGCCTTTGAGCCATATAAACCATCGGTACAAACTCGCTTCGACGATACATATTACTATGTATCATCTAATGGCTTGCCTAATCATAACATGATGGTAGGTATTACTAGCTGGCAGCAGCAAGTACCATTACCACAAACTTATACGGGCGCAAATAGTTGGGCAATACCACTACAACCAGCAATAGCAGCTACGCCTTTAAGCACTAAAACAAATTTTATGCGTGGTGCTGTAGCCATTGCTGTAAATGGCATACCCATTTTTAATGCCTTAAATAATCGTGGTGAAGATGCCTATGCCATAGGCGAGCTAGACCAATGGGGCGGCCACTGTGGCAAGGGTGATGATTATCATTACCATGCAGCACCATTGCATTTGCAAGCTACATCTGGTTTGTTGCCTATTGCTTTTGCGCTAGATGGCTTTGCTGTGTATGGCGCTAAAGAACCTGATGGCACTACAATGCAGCCACTAGATGACTGTCATGGTCATGCGCTTAACAATGGTCAATATCACTATCACGGCACCACTACCTACCCTTATGTTGTAGGCGCTATGAAAGGCAAAGTAGCCATAGATGATAGCAAACCTGCACCAGAAAATCAAGTAAGTCCACAAGCTACTGCAAAACCAGTAAGGCCACCATTAAGGCCATTGCGAGGTGCTGCTATTACAAGGTTTATGCAAACGTCAACCAATAGCCGTAAGCTAACTTATACCCTAGAAGGCAAAGAGGGTTCGGTAGTTTATAATTGGGATGGCAATATTTTTAACTTCACATTTACCGATATTAATGGTATTGTAACCACTAATACCTACGAACGTAGACCAAACAAATAACCTAATACGAACGCCTTATGAGACAACTTTTGTATTGCTTACTATTATTACCATTATTTAGTAAAGCCACCATAACAGATACAACCAACCATGGATTTACAGCCTACAGTAGTGCTTTTGCAAACAATGGTAATTATCCAAAACTCTACACTTGCGATAGTAGCAGTATTTCACCACCAATAGCTTGGAAAAATATACCCAAAGGCACAAAATACATTGCCATAACCATGCACCATACACCAAAAGATGGCGGTAAAAAAGTGTACATGCTGTTGTATAATATTCCTGCTAGCGCTACTAATTTGCCGCAAGGCGCAACAAATATTGGTACGTGGGGCAGCAATACACAAAACAAAAATTTAAGCTACTCACCACCATGTTCTAAAGGGCCAGGTGCTAAAAGCTATATCATTACTGTGTATGCTTTATCTGATAGCTTACAGTTTACCAATAGTGCTGTAACACTCGATGATTTTTTTGAAGCAAGTAAAAGTGTTACACTAGCTACAAGCAGCATTACAGTTAATTATACCAGGTAATATTATTTGCAAACTCATCTACAACTAATACAGTAACCCATGCACAACAGGCGATATTTTATTACTAAAACGATGGCTGCTAGCTTAGCATTTGGCTTGTCTTCTATTAATAAACTGGCAGCTTTTACTGGCAATAATACCAATGTCAATATTCTGCTTGGTAGACCAACCAATACAAGTATTACGCTCAATATTTTTAGCAGTAATAACGCGGATGTGTATGTAGAATATGGCAAAAATTCAGCACAATTAACTAGCCAAACAGCTAGTACTAATTTGCTAAAAAATATGCCTAAAGAAGTAGTAATAGATGGCTTGCTAGCCAATACACGCTACTATTACAGGCTGTGTGTAGTTGGTGACGGCGATAAGCGTATTTACAAGGGTACTGTATATAGTTTTCATACGCAGCGCTCTAAAGAAAGTGACTTTGTATTTACCATTACTGCTGATTCGCACCTTGGTACGTTAAAGCACTGCGACCCACAATTGTATCAACTTACGCTTAACAATGTTGCCAAGGATCAGCCTGATTTACACTTTGCATTGGGTGATGAATTTAGAGCCTCTAGAGTACAAAACCCAAACTATAACAATATAGAGCAATTGTACTTTGCACAGCGAGCACATTTAGAAACACTTTGTACCAATGTGCCTTACTTTTTTATTTTAGGTAACCACGAACTTGAAGCCAAAGCTTACTACGATGGTACAGATAATTGCCTAGCTACATGGAGTGCTAATGCCAGAAAAAAATTTGTGCCCAATCCTTTGCCCAATAACTTTTACAGTGGCAATACGTCTAACAATCCACTAGAGGATAAACGACAAAACTATTATGCCTTTGAATGGGGTAATGTTTTGTTTGTAACACTAGATGTATTTTGGTATTCAAACATATCGGCAGAAGATGAAGAGATGCGTGCACAAGAACAGAAACGTGACGAAGGGCTTAGTAAAGAAGAGCGCATGAGAGCCCGCCAAGAAGAAAAGGAGAAAAATAAACAAGGCGGTAATAAACACAAAGATCAATGGGCATTTACCATTGGTGATGAGCAATACCAATGGCTACAACACACGCTGTCACAAAGCAAAGCCAAGTTTAAGTTTGTGCTAGGCCATCATGTAATGGGTAGTTGTAGAGGCGCTGTAGAATGGGCTGATAAATTTGAATGGGGCGGAAATAACAGAAAAGGAATAAATGAGTTTGCCGCTAATAGACCCACTTGGCAAATGCCTATCCATCAGTTATTTGTGAAGCATAGAGTAACTGCTTTTATACAAGGCCACGACCACTTATTTGCAAGACAAGATTTAGATGGTATTGCCTACATTACGTGCCCTATGTGTGCCGATCCTGGGTATAATACTTACAATGAAGACGGTTACTTATCAGGCGATAAACTAAGTAATACAGGTCACTTAAAAATGATTGTAACAGCCAAAGATGTGCAAATGCAGTACATAAAAGCGGTATTACCAAAAGATGAAAACTTGCAAGGCAAAAACGGCGCAATAGCCTATGCATGGTCATTTACCAATAAACAAAAGCTAACTGTATAATGATAAGATTGCTGCTTTTGATTTGCTGTGCATTTACAATATTTATCAACGCGACAGCACAAGGTAACAATCGCCAAAACAAAGAATCAAATCGGCCAAAAGAGTCAGGCATTTTTTATACTGATGTACCCAAACATTTGTATAACATAATTATAGGTAGACCTACGCAAAGTACAGCAACGATAAGCGTTTTGGCTAATGACAGCTTGCAAGGATATATACAATATGGCAATGTTAATTCTGCTAAAGAATATGGCTACACTAGTGAGGTAATTTTAAATAATTCTGGCTATTTGCGTGTGAATATTAGCAATGACAAATCGGTGATTGATTATGTACAAACGAGTATCAGTAATAAGTATAAAAACAAGAAAGTTTTATTAAGCTATACAAAAGATGGTAGTAAGTGATTTAATTTTTGATTATTATTTTTTCTATTTAGGCGCTTTTTTGTACAAGTAAATAGCCACAAACATAAAAATGGTATTGGGTATCCAAGCGGCAATAATTGGCGGCAGGTTGCCTTTGGTAGAAAACACGGTAGAAAACTGTCCAACCACTATAAACAATGCTGCTATAATAAAGCCTAACGCTAAGTGACCGCCACTACCACCACGTACTTTGCGGCCTGCTACTACAGCGCCAATTAAAGTAAGTAGTAGCACTGTAATGCAAGTGGCATCACGTCTGTACAATTCTATTTTTAGTTCGTTTAAGTTTTCTGCACCACGCAGTTCTTCTAGCTTAATGAAGGTGCTTAAGTCGTTTGAGGTAAGCTTGTCTTTGGTGTATTTATCTCGGCTTAAATCGAGAGGCTTAAAGTTAAAGTTCACCACACGTTTTGGTTCCATCACTACCGATTCGCCAAGTGTATTCAGCCTACGTTCTATAATGTTTTCAAGTATCCATTTTCTACTTGCAGTATCCCAATGTAAGTTATCAGCACGAGTATTAATGGTGAGTTTATTGCTAATAATGCGGTGCATGAAAAATGGCCCACCACGTTTGTTTAAAGTATCGTAGTTATTGATGCCTGCAAACGAAAAGCTATCTACACGGATATATAAATTGCTGTTTTGATCACGTACTAGCGCATTGTAAGAGTTGTTATTATCTATGTATCTCGCTTCAAAGCTGCCTCTAATTTGATTGGCTTTAGGTATTACAAATCTGTTGGCAAAAAATAAGATGCTTGCTAACAAAATACCGCCTACCCAATAAGGGCGTAAAAAGCGGGCAAAACTAGTACCACTTGCAAGGATGGCTATTACCTCGCTACGGCCTGCCATTTTAGATGTGAAAAATATAACTGCAATAAATACAAACAGCGGAAATAATAGTGCAATGATGTGTGGTACAAACCCGTAGTAGTATAGCGTTATAATACGAAAAAAACCAAGCTTTGATTTTACAAAGTCATCAGTTTTTTCGCTCACATCTACCACTACAGCAATTACTGTGAATAAGAAGATGGCAAAAAAGAAAGTGGTTAAAAAGTTTTTAAGTATGTACCAGTCTAGTTTCTTCATTGTTGAATGAGTGACGGCAAAGATAATTGGTGTGGCGTAAGTGAAATGTGAAAAATGAAATGGTCAATGGTCAATGGTTGTGTTGCGCAAATTCGTGTAATTCATGAAATAAAGGGCAAAAAAAACATCCTTATAGAAGGATGTACGAATTACGGTTCTTAAGAGGTAACGGATCAGTAAGTGTTGTAAAAATAGCAGGTCTTTTCATCTGAAAGTGCCATTTGTTGGTATCGTGAATAAATAAAAACGGGCTTCTTTGCTTATCCACAAAGAAGCCCGCCGTTAAAGCATTCTAGCAATATTTACAACCTTGTTTTTAAGGTTTCTATCATCTCGTTTTTCCAACTATTAAAAGTGTTGTTAATGATGTGTTGTCTTGCTTCGCCCACAAGCCATAAATAGAAAGCTAAGTTGTGAATGCTCGCTAATTGTAAGGCTAAAATTTCGCCTGCTAAAAATAAGTGGCGTAAATAAGCTTTAGAATAATAATTGCTTGTTTCGCAGGTAAAGCCAGTATCTATAGGGCTAAAATCTGTTGCCCATTTTTTGTTTCTAATGTTGATGATGCCTTTAGACGTAAACAGCATACCATTTCTACCATTGCGTGTAGGCATTACACAGTCAAACATGTCTACACCCAACGCTATGTTTTCTAAAATATTCCAAGGCGTACCTACACCCATTAAGTAACGTGGTTTATCGGCAGGCAAAATATCGCAACACAAAGCTGAAAACTCGTACATCATTTCTTCGCTTTCGCCTACGCTTAAGCCGCCAATAGCATTGCCTACTGCATTTTTACTAGCAATATATTCGCTAGAAGCAGTACGTAAATCTTTGTAAGTACTACCTTGCACAATAGGGAATAAATTTTGCGTATAGCCATATTTATCAGGCGTTTCGTTAATGCGGTTGAAACATCTGTCAAGCCAACGGTGCGTTAATTCCATACTTTTTCTAGCATAGGTATAATCACTAGGATAGGGTGGGCATTCGTCAAACGCCATAATAATATCTGCACCAATGCTACGCTCTATATCCATTACTTTTTCTGGTGTAAATAAATGTTTGCTGCCATCAATATGGCTTTGAAACAATACACCTTCTTCAGTGATTTTTCTATTTGCTGCCAGCGAGAAAACTTGGTAGCCACCACTGTCTGTTAATATAGGTTTATGCCAGCCATTAAATTGGTGCAAACCGCCAGCAGTTTCAAGTACCTCAGTACCTGGGCGTAAGTATAGGTGGTAAGTATTGCCTAGTATGATTTGTGCGTTTACATCGTTTTTAAGCTGCTGTTGGTTTACTGCTTTTACGCTACCAACAGTACCAACAGGCATAAAAATGGGCGTTTTAATCTCGCCGTGGTCAGTAGTGATAGTGCCAGCCCTTGCTTTGCTATTGCTATCGGTATGTTCTAGTTTAAATTCAAGTGATGCCATCGGGCAAAAGTAAAGGAACAAGGCACAAGATGCAAGTTTCAAGAATCAAGAAACAATATTGAAGTAGCAAATACCAATAAACAGTAACAAGCATCTAACAACTTGCAACCTGCAACTTGCAACCAATTGCTTCCCTTTTTTCCACATACACACAAAGCAAGGCTAAGCGCATACACGATATGTTACATTTGCAGCATGAGTGAGTATTTTTCTTTAATAGGACAGATTGTATTTATCGTGTTCTGTGTTGTGGCTGCTGTGCAGATTTTCTATTATTTATTTTTCTTTAGACGATTGGCTGTTTACGAACCGCCTTTAAAAGCGGTAAATATTTCTCAACCTGTATCGGTTATTATTTGTGCAAGAGACGAAGCTGATAATTTAGCAAAAAACTTACCTGGTATTCTGGTGCAAGATTATAAAACAACCCATGAGATTATTGTAGTAAATGATAATTCAACCGATGAAACTAAGTATGTAATAGATGAGTATAAAAAATCTTTCAAAAACTTGGTGAATATTGAACTGACACAAGAAGCTAAATTGATAATGGGTAAGAAATTTCCTTTATCAATGGGTATTAAAAGTGCTAAATACGAAACCTTGATTTTGACTGATGCTGACTGTGTACCTGCCTCAGAATTTTGGGTAGACCATGTACAGCAAGCTTACCACGAGAATACAGAAGTAGTGCTTGGCTATGGTGCTTATCATAAAAAGCCCGGATTGCTAAACAAGTTGATTCGTTTTGAAACCTTTCATAGTGCGTTGCAATATTTTTCTTATGCTTTGGCAGGTATACCATATATGGGTGTGGGTAGAAATTTGAGTTATAAAAGAGAGGTATTTATGCGTAATAAAGGCTTCTCATCTATGAATATGATACCAAGTGGTGATGATGATTTGTTCATTAACAAAGTGGCCAATAAGCATAATACAGCTATTATGATTGACCCTGCATCGCACACATTAAGCGAAGCCAAAAAAACTTGGAACGATTGGATGCGCCAAAAATATCGCCACTATACTACTTCTAAATATTATAAGCCTATTCATAAGTTCTTATTAGGTCTTTATTCGCTTACATTGGCTTTGTTTTATCCATTATTTGCAGCAAGCGTAGTAATGCATACTTGGTGGTTAGCCTTATCTGTATTGGGTTTGCGCTTGATTATTCAAGCAATTATTCTACATAAAACCATGAAGAAGCTGAATGAACATGACTTGTGGCCATTCTTTATTTTGTTCGATATTTGGATGTTCTTTTACTTCTTAATTACCGTGCCTGCATTGTGGAAGAAACCTAAACAGAAATGGAATTAGTAACCGCTGATTAATTATGATTCATGCGATTTTCCATGATTCGTTATCATCAAATCAAACTAATTAATCAAAGCACATCATTTAAATCACTTTAATCTCGGTAATGGAAACAATTTTAAAATATTTCGCAGACTTTACACCACAACAAATAGAGCAGTTTCAGGCTTTAGAAGGCTTGTATAAAGAGTGGAATGAGAAGATAAATGTGGTATCTCGTAAAGATATTGATAGCATTTACTTACACCATGTTTTGCATAGTCTTACCATAGCTGCGGTAGCAGATTTTAAAGAAGGTATGGAAATTATAGATATTGGTTGCGGTGGTGGTTTTCCTGGTGTACCATTAGCCATCTTTTTTCCACAAGTAAAATTTCATTTAGTAGATAGCATTGGTAAAAAGCTAAAGGTGGTTGAAGGGGTTTGTGAAGCTGCTGGCATTACCAATATTACCACACAACACACAAGGGCAGAAGATATTAAAGGACGCAAATTTCATTTTGCAGTAAGTAGGGCAGTAGCACCTTTAAAAGAATTGTGGCAATGGGCAAGCCCGTTGGTTCGTAAAGGCCATACTGCAGAATTGCCTAATGGCTTAATCTGCTTAAAAGGTGGCGATTTGCACCAAGAAATATCTGAAAGCTTAACAAGGCCTAAAATGCTACCTATCTACGATATTTTTAACGAGGATTATTTTCAGGAAAAATATCTCATTCACGTGCCTAAGTTGTAGTGTTTTTTCACCACATAGACACAAAGACGCATAGTTCTTCTAGCTATTTTCTTATGTGTCTATATGCCTATGTGGTAAATTATCTAAGCTCTACTTTCGTAGTAATTCCACATGGTTTCGAATACTTGTTGCTTTAAAGCTTCTGCATCGTTGCCTGCGGCTATAGGCGGTAGAAAATGTATTTCTAATTTTTTTGGTAATAAATAAAATGGTTTGTGAATTGGCATTGCCTCTCTTGTACCAAAAATAAGTGAAGGCATGATGGCATTTTGCGTATCAACGGCTAATTTAAAAGCCCCATCATGAAATGGCGCTAATGGCTTGTTGGTCTTATTTCTAGAGCCTTCTGGATAAATACACATGTGAAAGGTTTGTTGCAAAGCAGCTTTCATTAAGTCGTAACTTTTCTTTCTGCTTGCAAGGCTTTTTCTATTTACCAAAACAGAACCACGTGCATAAAACCAACCGAAAATAGGCACTTTGGCGAAGCTATCTTTAGCAATGGTTTGATTAGCACCGGGTACAAAAGGTGCTGACAATGGTACATCTAGCAAGGCATTGTGGTTGTATGTAATGATATATGTGCTACCTTTTTTAAAGTTTTGTTTGCCTACAACCTTCATTGGGCAGCCAATCATGTACAGCCAAGTACCCGTCCAAAACTGCGATACTTTTATAAACCAATACATGCCTTTTGGATTAGGAATAAGTTGGGTAGCCAATGCAGGAATCACAATAATTAAGAACGTAAGTGTAAAGCTTAAAAGCCCCCAAAAAGCCCAAATGCGGGCAAAAATTGCAATGAAAATATTGTCCTTTTTTGCAGACATAAAATAATATTTAGTTAGTAGTTGAAGGGCTCAAATTCCAATCTATTGGGTCTAAGCCATCTTTCATTAATAGTTGATTGATTCTGCTAAAATGCTTGCAACCAAAAAAACCATTGTGTGCACTTAAAGGCGATGGATGCGCAGCTTTAAGAATATGGTGTTTGGTAGCATCAATAAGCACTTGTTTGTCCTGTGCAAATTTGCCCCATAAAACAAATACGACATTCGTTTTTTCGTCAGATATTTTTTTAATCACTGCGTCTGTAAAGTGCATCCAGCCAATTTTTGAGTGACTTGCAGGCTCATTTGCTCTTACAGTAAGTATTGCATTTAGCAATAGAACACCTTGCTTTGCCCAATGTGTAAGATTGCCAGTTTTAGGTATAGGCATACCAATATCTGCATACAATTCTTTGTAAATGTTTACCAATGATGGTGGCGGTGGCACACCATCTGGAACGCTAAAGCTTAAGCCCATAGCCTGACCTGGGTTGTGATAAGGATCTTGCCCAAGTATTACCACTTTTACTTCGTCAAATGGTGTTTGGGTAAATGCATTAAAAATCATTTGTCCCGGTGGGAAAATGGTAGCACCTGTTAATTTCTCGGTTTTTAAATGCGTAGCTACGTGCAAAAAATACGGTTTGGTAAACTCAGATTTTAGCATCTCTTTCCAGCTAGCTTCTATTTTTACATCCATACCTCATTGTTTTAGTAATGGCGAAAGTAGTTGATGATTGGCTTTGTTGAACAGTAGAGTTTTATTTATCACCTAAAAATGGCAATAAATACTAGGTATTTGCCATTGCTATATCTTAGCGTTTCTTTATCAATTACCTAAACCGTTATTGGTTTATATTTGATGTATTGTTATGAATAAAATAGTTGCGTTTATGATACAGAAAAAAGGTTGGGTGCTTTTTATAGTACTAGCGTTTGCGGGAGCTTTTTTTGCATTTAGAGGTGTAAATCCAAATCCTGTACCTACCACACAGAAACAAAAGTTGTTAGCTGCTATTGGTCAGTTGTTACAAGAGCAACACTACAGCCCAAAACCTTTAAATGATGCTTTTTCCAAAGAGGTATTTAAGAAATTTATTGAAGAATTAGATGGTGATAAAAGCTTGTTTTTAAAATCAGATATTGATGCCTTAAAAAAGTATGAGAACAATATTGACGATGAAATAAAAGCCTCTTCTGATTTGAAGTTTGTGCCAGCTATTAATGCAATTTACGATAAGAGAACTGCTGAGATAATTGGCATTTACAAAAACATTTTAAGTAAGCCATTTGACTTTAAAGTAGATGAAACTTTGGTTACTGACCCTGAGAAATTAGCTTATGCTAATAACGATGCAGAGCGTAAAGATAGATGGCGTAAACGCTTAAAATTACTAACACTTGAGCGTTTTACAAACTTACAAGAAGACAGAAGTAAAAGTAAAGTTGATAGTATTATTAGTAAAACAGATGCTCAGCTTGAAGTTGAAGCAAGAAGTAGTGTTTTAAGAGCTTTGGATAGAACTTATAACCGCATAAAAGTGAAGTTTACAGAAGACGAGCGTTTTAATGCCTACATCAATGTGATTACAAATGCAATGGATCCTCACTCAGATTATTTTGCACCAGTAGAAAAGCGTGCTTTTGACGAGCAGATGAGCGGTCGTTTTTACGGTATTGGTGCGCAATTGCAAGAACAGCAAGATGGCAGCATTAAAATTATGAGTTTAGTACCAGGTGGTCCTGCATTTAAAAGCGGTGAAATAGTGGTGAATGATGTGATTGTAAAAGTAGGTCAAGGTGGTAAAGATGAGATGGTAGATATTTCTGGTTATGAAGTAACCGATGCAGTAAAATTGATTCGCGGCAATAAAGGCACAGAAGTAAAACTAACTCTTAAAAAAGCTGATGGTACTTATAAAACAGTCGCTATTTTAAGGGATGAAATTGTACAAGACGAAGGCTTTGCACGTAGTGTGGTAGTTAAAAATGGCGATAAAAAAATTGGGTACATCATGCTACCTGATTTCTATGCAAATTTTGAAGATCCTAAAGGTGCAAGAAGTAGTGTAGATGTAGCAAAAGAAGTTGTAAAACTGAAAGATGAAAAAGTAGACGGTATTGTTATTGACTTGCGCAACAACGGTGGTGGTTCTTTATACGAAGTAATACAAATGGTAGGCTTGTTTATAAAACAAGGTCCTGTGGTGCAAGTAAGAGATAGAGATGGCAAAAGCATGGTAATGGATGACAGAGATCAAAGTGTATTGTACGATGGCCCTTTAGCAGTAATGGTAAATGAATTTAGTGCAAGCGCAAGCGAAATATTTGCGGCAGCAATACAAGATTATAAACGTGGTGTGATTGTAGGCAGCACGTCTACTTATGGTAAAGGCACTGTGCAACGTAGCGTACCATTGGGAAAAAGACTAGACTATTTCTCAGACCGTACAGAATTTGGTTCAGTTAAATTGACTTTCCAGAAATTCTACCGTGTAAATGGTGGATCTACACAATTGAAAGGTGTTGAATCTGATATTGTATTACCAGACATATATGAGTTGTCTAAGTACAGAGAGAAAGAAAATAAATCTGCTTTGCCTTGGGATGAAATTAGCAAAGCACCAATCCAATCTTACACAGGTTTTTCTAGTGTAATTGATGCTGAGAAACAAAAGCTAAAATTTGATACGACTTTTAATCTAATTAAAACAAGTGTTGAGCAATTAGCAAAAAACAACGATGCGCCAATTAATTTGCAAATAGACAAATACAAAGCTGCTCAAAAGCAATTACGTGCAACTTCTACTCAAATTAATAACTTAATCAAACTAAAAGATTCATTAGATATTGCAGTGCTTAAACCAGATTACGATAAGTTTTACAATAATCCATACAAAACCAAGCAAGATGTGTATCAAGATTGGTTAAAGAGAATTAAAACTGACTTGTATATTGACGAAACGGTTAAGATTGTAAGTAATATGATTGCGGCTCAAAACCCAGTAGTTACCACTAAGTAATAATTTTTATACTGTGTTAAAAAGGCATTCATTCCAATGAATGCCTTTTTTGTGAATTAAATCGCCTTAGTTGGTAAAATATACCCCCTTTCTCGTTGTTTTTTTAATTTTTTAAAGCAGAAACTACCTTAAATTGCCAGTCCAATAGAATACCCCTACTCTTGGAAAGATTATTACCGATTGTGAATTTTTAAAAAACGGTACTATGGAACCAACAGATACAATAATTGAAAGCGTACCCCAAGAAGAGAAAAAATGGTTTGTTATTTATACCAAACCGCGCTGGGAAAAAAAAGTAAATACAGCGTTATTAAAAAAAGAAATTGACGTGTGGTGCCCTATACAAAAGGTGCAAAAACAATGGAGTGATAGAAAAAAAATTATTGATGAGCCGCTTTTTAAATCTTACGTGTTTGTAAACATTAATTATGCTACAGAGCGAACAAAGGTTGCAATGACAGACGGGGTATTAAATTTTGTGTACTACTTAGGTAAACCAGCCGTAATAAGAAATGAAGAAATTGAAGTAATTAAGCGCTACCTCGATGAAACTGGTGCCAATGTGAGTATTATAGATGCCAATAGCTTTAAGCAAGATACAAAAGTACGTGTAAATAATGGTGTGTTTCAAGACCAAGAAGGCACAGTATTGCGTACAGGTAAGCGTAAAGTATATGTTCAGTTAAGAACTTTAGGTCAAGTAATGGTTGTTGAATTCCCTGCGGCGGCTTTAATAGCTGTATAAGAAAATATTGATTGATAATTGTATAATAGCATAACAGAAATGTTTAACAATATAAAGGTTTTTTTGAGTGATGTAGATGGTGTAATGACAGATACTGGTATGTATTATACAGAAAGCGGTGATGAGTTTAAGAAGTTTAATACCCATGATGGTATGGGTTTTAATTTGATTCAAAAAGCTGGTATTAAAATAGGTATTGTAACTACAGAAAATACCAAAATGGTAGAACGTAGAGCTGCTAAGCTTAAAATGGACTACTTGTATCAAGGCAAAGGCTTTGGGGGCAAATTAGAATCTGCTTTAGACATTTGCAAGAAAGAAGGCATCACAATAAAAGAAGTGGCTTATATTGGTGATGATGTTAACTGTATTGAATTGTTGAAAGCTGTGGGTGTGGCAGCTTGCCCAGCAAATGCTACAAAAAAAGTAAAAGCTATAGAAGGCATTATTCAATTGCAAAAAAATGGTGGTGATGGCGCTGTGAGAGAGTTTATTGATATGATTTTAGACGAGATTGCGCCTTAATACTGCATGTATTTTTAAGTATCAGATGCTTGCCCTAGTTTTATACCCTCATGACTAAAATTAACTTTGCTATTATTGGCTGCGGTAGAATTGCTGAGCGTCATGCAAAGCAAATTGTACATTTTGGCAACTTGGTAGCAGTTTGCGATAGTGTTGAATCGAAAGCTAAAGTACTAGCAGAAACCTATAGCGTTAATTATTACACAGATATTTCGTTACTACTTTCTAGCGAAACAGCAATAGATGTGGTGGCTATTTGCACACCTAATGGCCTACATGCAATGCATGCTATTCATGTATTACAAGCAGGTTATCATGCTTTGGTAGAAAAGCCAATGGCTATAACAGTTGCAGATTGTGAAGCTATGATTACTGCTGCAAAGCAAGCTGGCAAACATTTATTTGCTATTAAACAAAACAGATACAATCCTCCTGTTGTAGCGGTAAAACAAGCAATAGACAATAATAAACTAGGTAAGATTTATAGCATACAACTTAGCTGCTTTTGGAACAGGAACGCTGATTATTACCAAAATTCTTGGAAAGGTACAATGGCGCTAGATGGTGGTACATTATTTACCCAATTCAGCCATTTTATTGATTTGTTGTATTGGATGATTGGTGATGTAAAGCAAGTGCAAGTAATCACAAAAAACTTAGCACACAAAGGCGTTATTGACTTTGAAGATACGGGCGTAATTGCGCTTGAATTTGACAATGGTGCTATTGGAACTATTAATTACACAGTTAATAGTTATCAGAAAAATATGGAAGGCTCGCTGGCCATTTTTGCAGAGAAAGGTACTGTGAAAATCGGTGGTCAATACTTAAATGAGTTAGAGTATCAAAACATCCAAGATTTCTCAATAGACAATTTGCCAAAAGGTAATGTAGCCAATAGCTATGGCACTTACGAAGGCAGCATGAGTAACCATGACAAAGTGTATGAAAATGTGGTTGATGTATTGCAAAATGGTGCAGTTATGTACACTACCGCATTTGATGCTATGAAAACGGTTGAGATTATTGATAAGATTTACAAAGCAGCTACATTTACCAATAAAGCTTAGTGTATGCCTTTTAAAGAATTAACAGTTGCTATTAAAGATGTGGTGTTTGGTGAAAATGTAACTGTGGTGCAGCCTGTTAATTTATATGGCTGTAATATTGGCAATAACTCCTTTGTAGGCCCTTTTGTAGAAATTCAAAAACAAGTAGTTATTGGTGGCAATTGTAGGATTCAGTCGCACAGTTTTATTTGTGAGCTAGTAACCATAGGAAACAATTGCTTCATTGGCCATGGTGTAATGTTTGTAAATGATCTTTTTTCAAATGGTGGTCCTGCAAGTGGCGATAAGACTTTGTGGAAAGCTACAACCATTGGTGATAACGTATCAATAGGCAGCAATGCTACTATTTTACCAGTATCTATTTGCGATAATGTTGTGATAGGTGCAGGTGCTGTGGTAACAAAGAATATCACAAAGCCAGGTATTTACGCAGGTAATCCAGCCAAGTTTTTAAGAGCGATATAAATTTTGAGTGTTTGCAGCATATTTAATTGCATTTCTCTCACCTACTATTGACTATTGACTATTGACTATTGACTATTGACTATTGACTATATGCATATCCCTTTTGTAGATTTAAAAGCACAGTACCTATCTATTCAGCATGATATAGATAAAGCAATTGCTTCTGTAATTGCAGATACTGGGTTTATAGGTGGTAAGTATGTGCAGCAATTTGAACAAACTTTCGCAAAGCTGCATGATGTAAAGCATTGTATTAGCTGCGCAAATGGTACAGACGCTTTGTATATTATTATGAAAATGCTTGGTATTGGCAAAGGTGACGACGTAATTACCGTGGCTAATAGTTGGATAAGCAGCAGCGAAACGATTTCTCAAACGGGTGCTACACCTGTTTTTATTGATTGTGATGCTGATTATTATTCTATTAATGAAGCAATAATAGAAGCAAAAATTACTACGAAAACAAAAGCTATTTTGCCTGTTCATTTACATGGGCAAATGTGTAATATGCAAGTCATAAAAGCCTTAGCTGATAAGTATGGTTTATCAGTCATCGAAGATTGTGCGCAGTCACATTTATCTTCATTTAATGGTCAGCTTGCAGGTACATTTGGTAACGCCACTGCGTTTAGTTTTTATCCAGGAAAAAATTTAGGTGCTTATGGTGATGCCGGCTGTATACTTACTGATGATGATGCCATTGCCGAAAAATGCAGGATGTATGCAAGGCATGGTGCTTTAGTAAAACATCAACACCAAATAGAAGGCATTAACTCAAGAATGGATGGCTTACAAGCAGCTATTTTGTTAGCTAAACTACCTTATCTACAACAATGGACACAGCAACGAATTAATCATGCAACTTACTATTCAAAGGCACTTGCTGGTATAAAAGAAATTGTACTGCCGGTGATAAGACCAAATACCAAACACACGTTTCATCTCTATGTTATTCGCTGCGAGCAAAGAGATGCGCTAGCTGCTTTTTTAAAAGAAAAAGGTGTTGAAACAGCTATTCACTATCCAACACCTTTACCATTATTACCAGCCTACAAACATCTGCATTATCAAGCAAAAGATATACCTGTTAGTAGTGCTTGTCAGCATCAAATTTTGTCTTTGCCTATTTATCCAGAGCTTACAACTACCCAAATTGATTTTGTTGCAAATGCTATCAAAGACTTTTACCAACAACAATTATCGTAATAGAGTAACTGTATCTCGTTTGGTCAATAGTTGATTTTTATAGTCAATGGCTTCAGCATAAACTACATATACACCCGGTTCTGCCGGCTTGCCTTTGTATGTGCCATCCCATCCTTTTGTATAGTCATTGGTATAGAACAAAAGTTCGCCCCATCTATTATACACAGCAAAATAATGAAAGGTTTTAAAGCCAACAGGAAACACTTTAAGTACATCATTTAAGCCATCTTTATTGGGTGTAAAGCCAGAAGCAATGTATAAGTCTGGGCCTTTGTAGCGCTTAATTAAAATTTTAGTATTGTTATCGCAGCCTTCTTTTGTAACTGAATGCAAGCTATAAAGTTGCTCTACATCTAGCGTTGCGGTTGGTGTTTCTATGTTGGTACTATCTAAACCTGTAGGCGGTGACCATATATATATTTGCCCTGGATCACCATGTGCGTTTAAGTGTACAGGCTCGCCTTTGGCTACAATGGTATCTCTACCCGCAGAAGCTTTGTTCTCATAAATTTGAAACGGCCTTATAATGGTATCCTTACAACCATATTTACTTCTGCCCAATAATGTGAGTGGATGATTGCCTGCTTGGTAATAAATTTTTGAAAATAATTTACCGCCATTAAACAAGCCATTACCAAAATCCCAAAACCAGTCAGCCACATTACCTGTTAAGTCTACCGCTTTATAGTTAATGTATCTGTACACACAAGAATCGTTGATGTCAAGTACAATATGTGGTTTTGGATTAACGATAAAAGTGCTATCAATTTCTTTGCTTTTACAGCCATAGTTGCTTTCTGTAATTAGCTTGCCACTATGTGTACCTGCTGGTAAATTAATTGCTGGATGTTCTGCTGACAAATAAGTGGTGTTATCAAAATTCCAATACCATTTTGCTTGCGATTCTGTTAAGCCGCCATTTGGTATGGTAGATGTGTTGGTGAATTTGATAGTTTCATTTTCACATAAAGGTATTATCGTGCCATAATTGTAAGCAGCTACAGGTTGATGTTTAATATCTATTAAAGCAGTCATTGTATCTGAGATACAACCTTCTTGTGTGGTTACTACAAGCTTTGTATTTACAATACCGCCATTAGCTGGTATAAAAGGCGTTGGTGTTTGTACTTGTGTAATACGTCCATCAATATTCCACCACCATTTATTTATTATGGCAATATTATTAGTCACGCTTGACTTGTCAGTTAGTGATAATAATGTTTGATTTTGGCAGATAATTGGTGGATATGTAAAGTTTACAATTGGCTTAGGTACAAGTGTTATAAAAGTTGGCTTTTCTGCAATACATGTACTATCGTTAATTACTTTCAAATTTACCTTTAATGTGCCAGAAATAGTGTACACATGTTTTACTAAAGTATCAGAAAAAGTAGTGAGGGTATTGCCGTCACCAAAATCCCACAAATACTGTGATTTATACTTATTACTTACATTGCTTGTAAAAATATATTCATTATTATTTTGGCATTGCCGCAGTGTATTTACAGTATAGTTTGATGTTGGTG
This sequence comes from Parasediminibacterium sp. HNIBRBA5674, assembly GCF_056745525.1. Classification (NCBI taxonomy): domain Bacteria; kingdom Pseudomonadati; phylum Bacteroidota; class Chitinophagia; order Chitinophagales; family Chitinophagaceae; genus Parasediminibacterium; species Parasediminibacterium sp. HNIBRBA5674. Next base: position 33,299 of record NZ_JBQWIE010000023.1, read on the forward strand.
TAGGTAATATGGTGACGGTAATTTTTTTCCTAAAACTCTCGCACCCAAACAATACTTTTTGCGACACATAGTACGTAAATGTACCTGCTGTAGTTGTTACTGGCGTAAATGCCTTTGTGCTTGGTGTACCGCCTGTTGCAGTTGTGTACCAAAGCAATTCGTTACCATTTACAGGTGTGGCTGTTAGCGGGTTGGCTACAGCGTACTGGCAATATTTGTATTCGTTTACAGCATTTGGGGTATCTGGTACAGGTAAAGGTTTTACTACTGCGTTAAAAGTATCTCTACAACCATAACCAGGATAAGGAATAGCATCAACATGAAATACTGAAGAATTAGGTGGTGGTGGGCTTATAGTAATTGATTGTGCGTTACCTACTATAGAGCTATAGTCATTATTGTACCAAGTATAACTTTGAAAACCGTATGGAGCGTTTAATAACAGTGCGTTTGTTTCAATACAATAAGGCGCAGTAGCAAGAATATTTGAACAACCACTTGCTACATCTAAATAGCCATAGCCAAAATGACCACCCAATGTGCAATCAGCGGTTTTAAATTCTAGCCGTACTTGCTTACCATTTAAACCAGCAAATTGTAGTGATGCAGGCGTCCATTCTTTGTACAAAATATCTGAGTTGATACTTGATGTTTTGAAGCCAGGTAAAGAACCTGTAGACACATAATCGAAAGACGCGCAATTAATAACAGCACCAGTAACTACATCGTAGGCCGATACAAAAAAGCGTGGTTGCTCGTAAATAAGATGTCCAGGATTCTCAAAAACAACTGCGTAGAAATAAGTAAACGTGAATGTATCAACATTAAGAGGTACTGTAAACGTATACGAAATGCCTTCGCCTTGTGCACCTGTTCCATCGTTACCAAGCTTTACTGAATAATTACCACCATAAGGGCATAATTGAGTAAAACCGCCATATTTATCTTTTGCCGTAGGCGACGATATAATTTCGTGCCTGCCAGCAGTAGGTGCAGAAGGATTTAATTTAATAACATTTTTTCCTGCATTTACACTCGTAGTGCCAATAAAACAATCCCAGTTTGTAAAATCACCATTCTCAAAATCTATGTTTGGCGGGCAAGTATTTTGACTTAGTGTAACATTTTGCAAAGCAACTAAACTAATTAACAGGAGTAAAATTTTGACTTTCATTTACTTAAACGCTTAATAATGTACTTTATAAAACTAAAAGTACATACTTTTTGAATTGCTTTAATAAATGATGCGTTATTTTTTAATAATTTTTACAATTTTTAAATTCTGAGCGATTAGTGGTTAATGATGTACATGGTTGGTATTGTACCTTAATGTGATCTAATAAATTGTCATAAAATTAGTATATCGTCAACAATACTTTTTTTACGTCGTTATACCAAGGTGCCCAAGGAATAAAATGTGGAGCATTGTGTAAAATGGTCGTTTTTATAAATTGTGCATGTACTAGTTTTTTGGTAGCATAGTTAACATTAGCCACAGGGACAAAGCTATCTTTATCGCCATGAATAATCCATACAGGGCAAGTAATACTGTCAAATTGATTGGCTAATGGTTTAAGGTCGGTTTTTAAATACCAGAGTTCTTCATTGCTTGGCTTAAAAGCCCCCGGTAGTATAAATTGTAAAGATGAGTGCAATAAAAAACCGCGCCATTTTTCTTTTGGCTCAAGTGCAGGATCTAGCGCAGCGGCTAGTAATACCATACCAGAAAATATCTTGGGATTATCTGCCACCAATTTTACTGCCAATGGCCCGCCAAGTGAGTGGCCTACAATGTAAATAGGATGGCCATTGTTTAGCTGCTGTAATAGCGGGCTAATAATATCAGATTGCTCTTGCAAATTTTTTGCATTGCCAAATTCGCTGTAACCAAAGCCAGGCCTATCTATTGCTACCATTCTAAATTTTTTAAGTAAATCGGTATCCTGTAAATAGGTTTTAAAAGCATCCCAACTGCCTGGCGAGCCATGTACTAAAAATAGGGTAGGCAAAGTGTCGCTACCAGTTTGTGCATAGTGTAGTTGAACGCCATTATTGGTAATAGTGTGTAATTGTAATGGAACATGTGCAGCTTTAAATTCAACTTGGGCTTTACTATCACTGATGCGCATTTTCATACAGCTTTGGGCAAATATTACCCAAACTACTAGTGTAATTGCAATAGTTATCATTGATTTTTTAAATAGTGGCATTCTAATTTTTTTACTGATAAGGTATAATGTTACAAACGTATACAACGTATTTATGGTTCTATTTTTAGTGAATCTATTTTCTTAGATAGATAGCTTGGTTAAGTTATCACTAAGTAAAGATATAAAAGCATCTTGCATGCTACAATCAACACTATGCCCTTGGTTGTTAAAAACTGATTAAGCATTTGTGATAATTTTTTTGTGATAATTTAATTTATTACAAATTTTTTATCACAGTTTTGTGATAAATTTTATAAAGCCAATAAATTCATCACAAATGAATCAAAAACCCAACATTAGAGAAAGGATAGAGGTAACCTAATAAGCATTTGCTGAATTTCTACATCTTAGTCTTAGTCAAATTGCCATGTATGAAACTGGTAAGCGAGAGCTACCTACACAGGCATTACTTACTTTTAGCCAAATAGAAATTTGTTTACTACAACCACCCACAGATTTAGATGTAGTTAGTGATACAAAGCTGTTGAATAAACGTTATAAAACTTGTTTACTACAAATTGAAAGAGCTAAGCGTCAATTAGAAAAGTTGGTGCAGCAATACCAGCAATGCTGCAATGCCATTACAGTAGCGAATAATTTGCCCAAAGCACTACCGCAAGCAACACCTCCACAGCTTTTGTGGTTACAGATCGATATCCGTATAAGACCCTTAGAGTTAAGCTAATTACTGCCATCTGTAATTGCCAATTAGCAGTTTAATTTTATGTTCAAGGTTTAATGAATGATTACTAAATGCAAAAAATGGTAGCACCAATATAGAAATAATAGCACTTCAAACGCTTGTGGTAGTAATCTTTCAATTTAGTGTAGTAATACTATTATGCAAAGCTTTAACTTCGCTCCCGTTAACAAAAAAGCATTTCAATCAAATAAAAATAAGAATCATGGTAAAAGTAGCTATTAATGGTTTCGGACGAATTGGCCGTTTGGTATATCGTCAAATTTTTAATATGGAAGGTATAGACGTTGTAGCCATCAACGATTTAACTAGCCCTGCTGTATTAGCGCATTTATTAAAATATGATAGCGCACAAGGTCGTTTTAATGCAGAAGTTACTGCTACAGATAGTTCTATTATTGTAAATGGTCACGAAGTAAAAATTTACGCACAGCGTGATCCTGCACAAATTCCTTGGGGGCAACATGGTGTTGATGTGGTAATTGAAAGTACTGGTTTCTTTACTGATAAAGCAAAAGCTGAAGCTCATATTACAGCAGGTGCTAAACGTGTAGTAATTTCTGCACCAGCAACTGGCGAAATGAAAACTGTGGTTTTTAACGTTAACCACAGCATTTTAGATGGTAGCGAAACAGTTATTAGCGGTGCATCTTGTACTACTAACTGTTTGGCACCAATGGCACAAGCGTTACATAATGCTTTTACAATTAAAGCTGGTAGCATGACTACTATTCACGCTTATACCAATGACCAAAATACTTTAGATGCACCGCATCCAAAAGGCGATTTGCGCCGTGCACGTGCTGCTGCTGCTAACATTGTACCTAATAGCACAGGTGCTGCAAAAGCAATTGGTTTAGTACTGCCAGAATTAAAAGGCTTATTAGATGGCAGCGCACAACGTGTACCAGTAATTACTGGTTCTGTAACTGAGTTGACTGCTATTTTAGATAAGAAAACAACTTTTGAAGAAGTAAATGCTGTAATGAAAGCTGCAAGCAACGAAAGCTTCGGTTATACTGAAGATGAAATTGTAAGCAGCGATATTATTGGTATTTCTTACGGTAGCTTGTTTGATGCAACACAAACTAAAGTTATTACTGTAGGTGATACACAATTAGTAAAAGTTGTAAGCTGGTACGATAACGAAATGAGCTATGTAAGCCAATTGGTACGTACTGTTAAATACTTTGCTGGTTTAATTAGCTAGAAAATTTGAGTTACTAATACTATGTAGGTTCTTTTGTCTTTAATTTGTTGCTTCAACACACAGATTACCCACTAGTGCGTTTACAACATACATTAATGAATATATAAAATAGGCTACCAATTTTGGTAGCCTATTTTTATTATCTCTTAAATGTATTATAATCTTTTATTTACATCATCGCTACTAGTAATTCTATCTCTTTGCTGTTTTATTTCTTTATGTCCAAAACGGTAGCTTAAATTTAGCTTTAGCTGACGGCTTTCCCAGCCACCACTTGCATCCATATACAATCCTGAAAAGTTGCTGATACCTTGCCACTGCATACTTTTAAAAACATCGCTAACTGTAATTTTCAAAGTGGCTTTATCTTGCCAAAAGCGTTTTTGTACACCAGCATCAATACCCCAAAAAGCCTTGTTTAAAAAAGTGCCACCCCAAACAGATGGCGAGTTATAAAACCCTGAAACTTCGATGGTAAACTTTTTTGGTAGCTTAATGGTATTTTGGTTATAAATACTATACGAATTAATGGCTATTTCATTCTGTCTACCAACACCTAAATCCACCTTATTTATTACTCTATTAGCACTAATATTTGCATAAACGTTCCACCATTTTGCAATGGCAAAAGGGTAGCTAATATTGATAGAAATATTTTGCTGTGTACCAGCATTGCGTTGCTGTATAAAGTTTTTATTGCCTTCAGTAGTATCTGTTATTTGAGTTGAGAAATCGGTGGTTTTACTATAACTAATGGTTGTATTTAATGTGTATTTATATGTATGTGTTAGGCTAAAACTATTGGTATATTCTGGTTGTAAAAAAGGGTTGCCTTTTTGATAACTAAGCTCATCTAATTTGCTTTCAAATGGGTTAAGATTTTGGTAGCCTGGTCTACTAATACGGCGGCTATAATTTACATTTAAGCTATTGTTTTGGTTAATTTGATACGATGTACCAAGACTAGGGAAGAAATTTAAATAGGTTCTTTTTACATTGCTATTTTTTATTGTATTGGCACTTGTTAGTTCGCCATTGGTATTGGTTTGTTCGGCACGAAGCCCAAATTGTACATTCCATTTTTTTAGCTTTTTTTGATAGTTAATATAGGCTGCATTAATGTTTTCAGTTAAGGTGAAATGGTTGCTTAAATTAATATCAATTGTATTTTGTCCGTTAATAATGTTTGAAAAATTGAAACTGTTTTTGGTAGTTACAAAAGATGCCTTAATACCAAACCCTAAACGGCCACCTTTAAAATTTTGCTCATAATCGCTTTTAAAAGTGAAGAGATTAATGGTTCTTTTAGTAATGATATTATAATTCTTTTCTTGCAATAGGGTTTGTAAATCTGGTGTACGATATTGGTTAGGTTGCACAGTGTTATTATTGCTAGTATATGTACCGTAATCCAAATCGGTATTCAGTTCTCGCCCAGTAGTATCGGTGTAGTGGTGGTTGATATTGAAGTTAGTATTTAGCTTATTATCATTGCTTGTATTATTGGCAATTAATGTTCGGCTTGGTATTTTAGATGTTAGGTTTAGTATGGGTGTTGCTGCATTATTTTTATCAAAAGCAGCATCTGAAAATACAGTTGCTAAAAAGCCAAGGGTATTTTTCGAGTTAATAAAATAATCTAAGCCAGCTTTCAGGTTTTGACCTTTATAGCGGCTGTAGTTGGTATTTTTTTTGTTGTAAATACTATCTGATTGTTCTCTATACAAATTAATATAGCTTTCGTTACTGCCCCAATTGTTGCTGTAATTGCCAAATAGGTTTAGAAACTTATTGCGATAATTTAGGTTAGTGGCTGTGTTGTATTTGCCCAAAATACCAATGCCATACCCTGCATTAATACTACCCTTTGTGCCATAATTTTTATTCTTTTTCAGCTTAATATTTATGATGCCACCTGTGCCAGCAGCGTCATATTTGGCAGATGGATTTTTAACTAGTTCAATGGCTTCTACATCAGTGCTTTGTACGCTACGCAAAAAATTGGCTAATTCTTTGCCAGTTAATGGCGATGGTTTGCCATCAATATAAATAGCAACACCGCTGCCTAATAAAGCGATATTGTCGTTATTATCAATTACCACACCTGGGCTTTTTCTTAGCAAATCGAAGCCAGTATTGCCAATTGCATTTATTGAGTTTTCTATATTAAACACAATCCTATCGGGCTTCACATCTATCATTGGTTTTTTAGATGTCACAGTTACGCTTTGTAATTGATCAGATAGCGAGATTAAGTGGAATAAAATAGGTGAACTATCTGTTACTAATTTGTACTGGGTTTGGTAGCTAATAGCTGAAACATTTACTATTATTGGGTTTAATGAAGCTATTGAAATACTAAATTGCCCATTTACATCACTTATTGTACTTCTTAGTAATGAAGAATCTTTTACGTTTAACAAGCTAATAGTAGCATTAACTATAACTTCTTTTTTGTCATTAAAAACAGTGCCTTTAATAGTTTGTGCTGTGGAGGTAAAAGCAGCTATTTGCAAAATAGTAAGTGCAAAAAGTAAACGCATAATAGTTAATTTAGAACACAAACTTCGCTTGGGCTTGTGGCAGTTTTAAGATACAATCTATAAAATGCACCTAGCGTCGGTGAATGTAGGCATGCTGTTTATCGGTTGCTAATGCAGTTTGTCGGAACAAAAAGTATTGGCAACAAAATCTTGCAATATTTGTCTATTAAATTTACAATTATCATGCAATCATCCATTTTTAAAAAGCAATTATTTTGGGGCATCAAAGTTTGGCAGTTGTTTTTGTTTTTTGTGGTGTATGGTATTTTTGCTTGTCAATATTGGTTAGCTATTTATTTCACAAGTAGCGGCTATTCTAATATTTGGCGTGAGGCAATAATTGATTATTTATTTCTAAAAGCCTTATTAACATTGCCTTTGTGGTGGTTGTACTTTATTAAGCTAAAACATAAAACATTAACTTTTAAAATAATACTACATCTTTTTACTGGGCCAGTTTGGGTAGGTTGCTGGTTTTTTAGTTATCGTTTCATACAAGATTTACGCGGTAGTGGCTACTTAAGTGGCGATGGAAAATGGTGGGATGTTTATATCCCTGGTTTGGTTTATTATTTACAATTTGCCGTGTTTCACGTATATGATTTTTATTTAGAAAATAAACGGCAAAAAGAAAAAGAAAAGTTGTTAATGCAAGCAGCGTACAACAGTGAAGTGAATGCATTAAAAGCACAAATCCAGCCACATTTTTTGTTTAATACGCTCAATTCTATCAGCGCATCGGTACCTATAGAAATGGAACATACACGAGAATTAATTGCTAAACTAGCAGACACTTTTAGGTACTGTTTGCAGGCAAGCGAACAAGAGTTTATTTTATTACAGCAAGAACTTGATTTTACGAAAGTAACGCTTGATTTAGAACAGGAACGGTTAAAAAAAAGACTAGAACTGGTGTATAATATTGATGAGACATTGCTGCAAACGAAAGTGCCGCCAATGCTATTGCAGCCTATTACCGAGAATGCTATTAAACATGGTATTGCCCCTAATATTGATGGCGGTTGTATAATTATTACTATTCAAAAGTTACATGATAAAATACATATTTGTATAAGCGATACGGGCATTGGTTACAACGGCGAATTAAACAATCAACTATTGCAAAAAGGCATTGGCTTGCGTAATACCAATATGCGACTCGAAAAACTATACGGCGAAAAAATAATTATTGAACGTAACCAACCATGTGGCTTAAAATTCTCTTTTAATATTCCTTTATAAAAATGGCAGACATACAAAAAATACTTATTTGTGATGATGAAGATGATGCTCGATTATTGATACGACAGTACATGGCAGATTATCCGCAATTATTAATAATAAAAGAATGTAATAATGGGTTAGATGCAGTAAATGCGATTAATAGTTTAGAACCAGATTTGATATTTTTAGATATTCAAATGCCTGGCCTCAGCGGCTTTCAAGTATTGCAGAAAATAATTCATGTGCCACAAATTATTTTTTCTACTGCTTTTGATAACTATGCATTAAAGGCGTTTGACAATAATGCAGTAGATTATTTATTAAAACCATATACTAAACAGCGTTTTGCACAAGCCGTAAATAAGGTATTGCTAAACACAGTGAAAAATATGGATGGTATTAAAAATCTCAGCGATAATTTGCAAGCAGCTTATACTATTTATCCTGAAAAAGTATTGGTAGAAAGTGGCAATAGAATGGTATCGCTGCCAACAAACGAGATTATCTGGCTTGAGGCTGAAGGCGATTATACCAAGTTGCATATATCGCAGAAAAATTACTTAAGCAGCTACGGTATTGGTACATTAGAACAAAAATTAAATCCTTCTATTTTTACACGAATTCATCGGTCTGCTATTATTAATATCAATTTTGTAAAGGAGGTTTTTAAAGATGCTAATGGCTACTATGTGGTACTTCAAAACGATACTAACCATAAAGTAGGTCGTAATTACGTTGAGACCATTAAAAAGTTATTTGTATAAAGTTGATTGTCTGTTTACTACTGAAGCCTTTGAATAATTGTAGCCACTTCTTGTTTAAACATTAGCAAAGCTTCACTCTGCTCTTTAATAAAGCTATTGTCTTCAAGTTTTCCGATTACTTGGTTCATTTCTTCGTTGGTATCGTACACCATTTTCTTAAATGGATTGTCGTAGTCTTTTGCCCTTGCGGTATAAATACCTTTTACCATCCACTCTTTGGTAGCTATAGCTGCTTGTAATAGCTCAGAAAATTGATTTGCAGTCAACGTTTCTAAGTTTACTTGCTTTACTTCTGCATAGCAAGCCAAAGCATGAAGCATTTTTTGTGTATCGTAAGTATCGCCTTGTTTTTTATACCATTTATGTACAGCATCCCAGCCAACAATATCGCCGTTTTTAATGCTATTTTTCAATTGCTCTACATCAGCCGCAGGCATTAATTGCCCACCAATATTTAGCCATTGTGTTCTTGTAAGATTATTAGGAATAATGGCTTGTAAAGCTGTAAACGATTGGATATTTTGTTGCTGAATAGCACCTATTAATTGTATGGCTGCATAATAGCTAATAAGCTCTTGAAACAACTGGTAAGCTTGCAAACTTTTATTAAGTACTACTTTACGCTTAGAGTTTTCAATACCTGTTAATAATACTTCTAGCTCGTTAATAATACTTGCTTCGTTGTTTTCTAGTAATTGCTTGCCGATAGTTATCCAAGCTTTTTTATCATTAACAGTTTGTTGATGTTTTGTAGTATAGGCTTTACCTACAGCCTCTTCAATAATAGTTAATGCCTCTACAATTTCGTTGAGTGTATCAGGTGCTAAATAGTGGTAATCTATTTTTTGAATCTTCTCAAAGCGTTTGTCTCTGTCTACATATTTCCAACTGTTACGCTCAAGTGCATACATATTGTACATAAACCAATAACCCGGCATCACTGTGAGTTGATTGTTGGTAACATCGTTGCTTACCAATGCAAATGGTATGGGGATATTTAGTTCAGTAGGGTAGTCGCCTTTGGCTAAAATAGTAAACGAAGCAAACTTACTATTGTGTTTTAAACTTACGCATAAGCCTGGCCAAAAGCCTCTACCAGCAATAATTTCACCATCAGCAGCACGGCTATTATGATTACTACCAATGGTTGCGCCAGCGGCAATATTGCTTTGCCCCATTATTAGCGCAGCACATAAAAAAGAGTTGTTGTGGTGTTGCTCATGTGCTGGAAAAATGAGCGAGTTTAATACTTCGCAACAAGAAATGGTGGCGTTATTGCCTAAATAAGAGTTAATCAATCTTGCACCATATTTTAACTGCGAGAAAGACGCCATTACAAAACGCACTGCTTTTACACCGTAGAAAATTCTACAACCAAATCCTACAATACCATTCACCATTTCAACGCCTTCACCTATTTGTGTTTTACCGTTTTTACCTGAGTTAATGGTCAAGTTTTTAAGTTTATTCGCACCTTTTATATAAGCGTCTTCACCTATCCAGCAGTCTTTAATAATGCCACTGTTTTTAATCACCGTGCGGCTACCTATTTTACCATAGTAACCACGTTTATTATTGTATTTGGCTTCTGTAAATTGTTTAAATTTTTCTAGCAAAGCATCATCATCTCTATACTTGCTCCATAGGTAAGCATCGCCTGGTAACATGCGGTTGAAAGGCATAATGCTTCTGCCGCCATTTTCGTTGCAAACTTCTAGCTGAATACGTACAGATTCTCTTTCGCCTTCTTTTACAATGCCATTACCAAACTTGGCATGGTTGGTAGTTACCAATTCATTTACATTGATAATGATGACTTCATTGCCAATAATAAAATGGCTGAGATAATTAACGTTATCGATGCAAACATTATCACCAAAATCTGAACTGATAATGGTACTATTATACAAGCCCACAGCTACTTTCATGTCGCTAAAGCCAAGATAGAATGGCTCTAATTTACCTATGCGTACAAGCCCATAGAACTTACAGTTTTTTACAAGTTCTGGGTTAAATGCCTCTGATACATAAATGTTATTCCAATCATCACTGGTGTTTCTATTACGCACTAGTGCTTCAATTTCATAAGCAGTAAGGCGACGGTAATTGATGCCGCTTTTATTCTGCATGTTACGCAGCTTGTATTCATCTTCATTCGGCTGCAAATATTCTGCAGGAATAAAGCCATAACCAAGCTCGGTAACTGGGGTTTTTTTAATGATGTTTTGTGGCATACAAATTATGCCCCCCGCCCTAAAGGGAGCTTTTGAAAAGGGCAATCATTAGCATATCAGCACATTATCTCATCAGCAAATTACAGCTTACTCAACCGTTACACTTTTTGCCAAATTACGTGGCTTATCTACATCAAAACCTTTGGCTATACCAATGTAATAACTCAGTAATTGTAATGGAACAACACTTAAAATTGGTGCAATTACCTCGTCAATATCTGGTACAAACATTGTATCGTTTGCCATGCTTGGTATTACTTCATCACCCATAGATGCAACAGCAATTACTTTGCCTTTACGAGCTTTAATTTCTTGTACATTGCTTACTATTTTCTCATAGTATCTATCTTTTGTTGCAGCAAATACCACTGGAAGATTTTCATCCACTAAAGCAATAGGGCCATGTTTCATTTCAGCCGCAGGATAACCTTCTGCATGAATATAAGATACTTCTTTTAGCTTCAAAGCACCTTCTAAAGCTACAGGGAAATTGTAGCCTCTACCAAGGAACAAAAAGTCGCTAGCATCTTTATATTTTTCGGCAATGGTTTTAATATTGTCAACATTGGCTAAAATCTCTTTTACCTTTTCTGGTACAGATTCTAGGGCTTTCATTAGTTCTACATATCTGTTGTGGTCTATAGTGCCTTTTGCATAAGCAATTTTTAAGCCCATCATCATTAGCACAGCCAACTGACCAGTAAAGGCTTTTGTACTAGCAACACCTATTTCTGGGCCGCTATGTGTATAAGCACCTGCATGACTTAAACGTGCAATGCTGCTACCAACAGCGTTTACTACACCAAAAATAAAAGCACCTTGTTCTTTAGCATTTTCAAGCGCTACTAAAGTATCGGCAGTTTCGCCACTTTGAGAAATAGCAATAATTACATCGCCTTTGTTAATGATAGGATTGCGGTATCTAAATTCACTAGCATATTCTACTTCTACAGGTATTCTGCATAGTTCTTCAAAAAAGTATTCTGCTACCAGGCCAGCGTGCCAGCTAGTACCGCAAGCAACTATTACTATGCGTTGTGCATTTACAAGCGTATCTATATTGTTTTCTACACCACCCATTACAATCTGACCACTATGGCTTAATAATCTGCCACGTAGGCAGTCAAAAATGGTATCAGGTTGTTCGTTTATTTCCTTCAACATAAAATGGTCGTAACCGCCTTTTTCTATAGCAGCTAATTCCATATCCAATTGTTGTATAAATGGTGTTTGCTTTTCGTTGCCAAGATTTTTTAAAATCAATTCATCTGCACGTACAATGGCTATTTCGTAGTCATTTACGTACACTACTTCTTTGGTGTATTCAATAATTGGTGAGGCGTCGCTAGCTAAAAAATGCTCGCCTTTGCCAATCCCTATTACCAATGGGCTACCCTTACGTGCAGCGATGATAGTATCAGGGTCTTGTTCGTCAATTAACAGAATGCAATACGCACCTACAATACGTTTCAAGGCAATGCGCAATGCTTCTTCAAGGGTACAGTTGTTATTCTTTTTAATATCTTCTATAAAGTTGAGTAATACCTCTGTATCGGTGTCGCTTTTAAAGGTGTAGCCTTTTTTTAGCAAGTCGTTTTTAATGGGTACATAGTTCTCTATAATACCATTGTGCAACATGGCAAACTGACCGCTATTGCTTACATGCGGGTGCGCATTTCTATCGCTTGGCTCGCCATGTGTAGCCCAGCGTGTATGGCCAATGCCTATGTGCGAATGTAAATCTGCGCCAATCACATTTTCTTCTAACTCAGCTACTTTGCCTTTTTTCTTATACACGTTTAGTTTGCCATTACCTATTAAAGCTACACCAGTACTATCGTAGCCACGGTATTCTAAACGCTTTAAACCTTTTATTACAACTGGGTATGCTTCTCTTGGGCCTATGTATCCAACTATTCCACACATGATTAATGGTAATTTAAGTGTGCAATATCAAATTATTTGGTCAAATTACGTTGTGAATATTGCAAGATTAGCCAATTAAATAGTTATTAAAATGCCCACGATACTTGACTTTCAAACGGATTACCTACTAGAAGATGATTGCGTGTTATTGCGACCTTTACAAGCAGATGATTGGCAAAACCTGCTATATTTTGCAGAGTATGAACAAGATATTTGGCAATACTCACTAGTGCCTGTAGCTGGCGAAAATAACTTGAAAGCATACATTAACAGTGCTCTAGCAGCTAGAGAGGCACAAAAAGAGTATCCCTTTATTGTGTACGATAAAAGAACGCAACAATACGCAGGTAGTACACGCTTTTACGATGTACAACTAGCCAATAATACCTTACAACTTGGCTACACTTGGTATGGCAAGCAATTTCAGCGTACAGGCTTAAACCGCCATTGCAAGTATTTATTGCTACAATTTGCCTTTGAAACCTTGGGTATAGCATGTGTAGAATTTAGAGCCGATGCCAATAATGCACGCAGTATTGCTGCTATGAAAGCTATTGGCTGCACTGTAGAAGGAATTTTGCGTAGCCACCTACCTATGCCTAATGGCGGCAGAAGAGACAGTATTGTATTAAGTATTTTAAAAGAAGAATGGGATAATGAAGTAAAAGCGAAGTTGAGGGGTATGTTGTTGTAAAAAAGTAATAAATGCTTTTATAAGAGATATTAACAATTAGCCACAGAGCAAAGAAGGGTAGTGTTTGTAAAATCTCTGTTGCTTCTTTTGCCCTGCGTTTCTTTTTCACTACTGGAAAAATCTTTGTAATTCTCTATTTCAATTTCATTTGTGCAAAATACGGATGGTCTGGATGTACTTCTAATGTCTGTCTTTTTGGATCTATAATAACATCCATATCTTCCATTGGTATTGCACCTAGTAATACTTCGTTATCGGCTGGTAAAACAAGTGCATTACAAATAGTTGTTCGATTTTTAAATTTAACAGTTACTGGACCCACTAAATCGTAGGTCTCAATTTCGCCGTTAGCCAATTGCCCCGTTCGTCTTTCTACAAATGGCAGCTGTAATTGCGATTGTATGGTTTCATTAATGCACATATTATAAGCCCCAGAATCTACCAAAGCATTTACATGTAACGTTTTTATTTCTTCTTCGCCAATAATATTTCTTTTAGCCAAAGCAATATCTACGGTATTAATTAATTGTAAATCTGCATAAACTAAGCCCATGGTAAGTATTTTTTAGTGTGAATTGAAATCAAATATAAAACAATACTGCCACCTATTTTTCAATAGATGGCAGTGTAAATATCATACTCTTATTCGTATCAATTAAATCATTGCTTCTAGTATACTATGGTCTTTGGTTTCTAAAATAGAACTACCCATTAAAAACTCATCTACTTTTCTAGCACATTCACGGCCTTCGCTGATGGCCCAAACCACTAAGCTTTGTCCACGTCTCATATCGCCTGCGGTAAATACTTTAGCAATATTCGTTTGGTAAGCTTTTTCGGTTGCTTTTACATTGCCACGTTCATCAAGTTCTACATCAAGTTGCTCTAGCAAACCTTGCTTTTGTGGATGCAAAAAGCCCATGGCTAGTAATGCTAATTCGCAAGGTATTTCTCTTTCGCTGCCGGCTACTTCTACAAACTGTGCGGGTCTGCCGTCAGCCGTTATTTTCCATTCAAGGTCTACTATGCGTAAAGCTTTTAGATTGCCATTCTCATCACCAATAAAGGCTTTGGTGTTTACAGCCCAATGTCTATCAGCGCCTTCTTCATGCGATGAAGTGGTTTTTAATACCATTGGGTAAGTAGGCCAAGGCATATTTGGTGTTCTTGTTGCAGATGGTTTTGGCATCAATTCAAACTGTGTTACAGACTTAGCACCATGACGGTTACTTGTACCCACACAGTCGCTACCAGTATCGCCACCACCTATTACTACTACGTTTTTACCAGTTGCTCTTAATGTTTCTGAGAAAATATTACTTTCAATTGCAGCATGTGCATGAGGATCTTTACCAGCAACCGTTTTGTTGTTTTGCTTTAAAAACTGCATAGCAAAGTACACACCATTTAGTTCTCTACCCGGTACAGGTAAATCTCTTGGTACAGTGCTTCCACCAGCCAATACAATAGCGTTGTATTCACGTAACAAATCACTAATATGCACATTTACGCCCACATTAGCGTGACATTTGAAGGTAATTCCTTCTTCTTCCATTACAGCAATACGCCTGTCAATTACGTTTTTTTCTAGCTTAAAATCTGGTATACCATAGCGCAACAAGCCACCTGGTGCATCATCTCTTTCAAACACTGTTACGGTATGACCAGCATAGTTTAATTGCGCAGCAGCAGCCAAGCCAGCAGAGCCGCTACCAATTACTGCCACTTTTTTGCCAGTGCGTAAGTTAGGTTTTCTAGGCACTACAAAGCCTTCTTTAAAAGCAATCTCTATAATGTGTCTTTCAATTTCTTCAATAGCTACAGGCGGTTGATTAATACCAAGCACACAAGCACTTTCGCAAGGCGCAGGGCATATTCTACCAGTAAATTCAGGAAAATTATTAGTGCTTACTAGTATCTCGTAGGCTTCTTTAAAGTTGCCATCGTACACAGCATCGTTAAATTCAGGAATCACATTGCCCAAAGGACAGCCACTGTGGCAAAAAGGTACACCACAGTTCATGCAGCGTGCCGATTGTTTACCAAGTTCTTCCTGCGAATATTGATGCACAAATTCTTTATAGTCTTGCTTGCGCTCTTCAACCGAACGCTTAGAAGGTAAGGTTCTTGTGAACTCTAAAAATCCTGTTGGTTTACCCATTTTATTATGCGTTATAAGTTATTCGTTTAAAGTTTTTTTGGGTTACCAGCTTTGGTACATCCATTAAACTTCGTTGCGTCGCACACTTGTGCGTTTGGTACTCTTTTCAGCTTATGCCTTTTGCTTTTGGCCAGCTGCTTTTTCTTGCAATACTTTTTTGTAATCTCTAGGGAAAACTTTTACAAAGTTTTTCAATTGATTATCAAAATCATCAAGTACAAATTTGGCTACTGTACTACCAGTATATTCGTAATGCTTGCTGATAAAGCCTTTTAGTTCTGCAATATCTTCTACAGATACAGGATCTAAGTCTATCATTTCCATATTACAGTTGCCAGCAAATGTGCCTTTAACATCGTACACATAAGCAATACCGCCACTCATACCTGCGGCAAAGTTTCTACCAGTATCGCCAAGTATTACTACACGGCCACCTGTCATGTATTCGCAACCATGGTCACCAACACCTTCTACAACCACACGGCCACCAGAGTTACGTACTGCAAAACGTTCGCCTGCTTTACCTCTAATAAATACATCACCATCAGTAGCGCCATACATAGCTACGTTACCAATAATAATATTGTCTTCTGGTGTAAATGTTGATTTTTTAGATGGGTACACAATCAATTTAGCACCGCTTAAGCCTTTGCCAAAATAGTCATTGGCATCACCTTCTAATTCTAGTGTTACGCCTTTGGTATTAAATGCACCAAAGCTTTGACCAGCAGTACCAGTAAACTTAAAGTGAATGGTATCTGGCGCTAAACCTAACGAACGGTAACGTTTAGTAATTTCATTAGATAAAATAGTACCTACCGTTCTATCGGTATTTTTAATGCTAAATGAACCTGTTGCTTTCTCTTGATTGTCTAAAGCACCTTTAGCAGCTTCAAGTAATTTCCAGTCAAGCACATCACTTAAGCCATGGTCTTGTTCTTCTGTATTATACAAGCCTACAAATTCATTTGCTGGCTCTTTATATAATATTGGCGATAAGTCTAGGTTCTTATATTTCCAGTGTGTGATATTGTCTTTTTGCTGTAAATACTCAACTTGACCAATCATCTCATTTACAGTTTTAAAGCCAAGATCAGCCATAATCTCTCTCAACTCTTCAACCATAAATTTAAAGAAGTTGATAACATGTTCTGGATCACCTTTAAAGCGTTTTCTTAATTCAGGGTCTTGTGTAGCCACACCTACAGGACAAGTATTTAAGTGGCATTTACGCATCATAATACAGCCTTCAACTACTAATGCAGCAGTTGCAACGCCCCATTCTTCAGCACCTAGTAAAGCAGCAATAGCAATGTCTCTACCAGTTTTCATTTGCCCATCGGCTTGCAACACTACACGGCTGCGTAGTTTGTTTTTTACCAATGTTTGATGACTTTCTGCCAAACCTAATTCCCATGGTAAGCCTGCATGTTTAATAGAACTTACAGGGCTAGCACCAGTACCACCATCAAAGCCTGCAATTAATACAACGTCTGCTTTTGCTTTTGCAACACCAGCAGCAATAGTACCTACACCAGCTTTTGATACTAGTTTTACACTAATTCTAGCTTTACGGTTGGCATTTTTTAGGTCAGATATTAACTGAGATAAATCTTCAATAGAATAAATATCGTGGTGTGGTGGTGGCGAAATTAAACCTACACCTGGTGTTGAATGACGCACACGACCTATCCAATCGTCTACTTTATGGCCTGGTAATTGACCACCTTCACCCGGTTTAGCACCTTGTGCCATTTTAATTTGTAGCTCATCTGCTTCAGTTAAGTACAAGCTAGTAACGCCAAATCTTGCGCTTGCTACTTGCTTAATAGCGCTACGCATACTATCGCCATTTGGTAATGGTGTAAAACGAATTTCATCTTCACCACCTTCACCTGTATTACTTTTACCACCAAGGCGGTTCATAGCAATAGCGAGTGTACTATGCGCTTCATGCGATATTGAGCCAAAGCTCATGGCGCCTGTTGCAAAACGTTTGTAAATATTTTCAGCAGGTTCTACCTCACTGATATCTATAGATGGACGTAAATATTTAAAGTCTAATAAACTTCTTAAAGTACAAGCTTTTTGTTCTTGGTCGTTTACAGCTTTAGAATATTTTTTGAAAGTTGCATAATCATTAGTACTTGTAGATTGCTGCAACAAGTGAATAGTAGTTGGATTAAACAAGTGAAACTCACCTTTGCGTTTCCATTGGTACATACCACCTACAGTTAATCTTTCTACAGGAATGTCTTTTTTGCTAAATGCAAATTGGTGTTTAGCCAATGTTTCTTTCGCTATTTCATCTAGACCCATACCTTCTATACGAGAAGTTGCACCAGTGAAATATCTATCAACTACTTGTTTATTTAAACCTAATATCTCAAATATTTGCGCACCTTGGTATGATTGCAAAGTAGAGATACCCATTTTAGAGAATACTTTCAACAAGCCATCACATACTGCTTTTATGTAGTTTTTCTTCAACTGATCTGGTTCTAAAGTTGTATCCAATTTGTTGGTCAACTTCATATCTCTGATGGTAGATAATGCCAGATAAGGGTTAATGGCCGTAGCACCAAATGCAAGCAAGCAAGCAAAATGATGAACTTCCCAAACGTCACCAGCTTCTACAATTAAGCCCACTTGACCTCTATAACCTTTACGAATTAAGTGGTGGTGAACAGCCGCAGTAGCTAATAAAGAAGGTATTGGTGCGTGTTTACTATCAATTGCTCTATCTGTTAACACAATCACATCAAAACCATCTTCAACTGCATCTGTTGCATAGCGACAAAGTCTTGCTAAACCTTTTTCTAAAGAGCCAGCTTTTTCATCGGCTCTAAAGTACATCTGTAAGGTTTTAGCTTGGAATAAGCCAGTATCAATACTTCTAATTTTCTCCAGTTCGTGGTTAGAAAGTACTGGTTGTTTTAGGGCTACACTATGGCAAGCCAAAGGATCTTCAACTAGTAAGTTGCCATTATTACCAGCAAAAGAAGCCAAACTCATTACCAAGCGTTCACGAATTGGATCAATTGGCGGATTGGTAACTTGTGCAAATAATTGCTTGAAATAACTGCTTAAATGTTGTGGTTGTTGGCTTAATACTGCTAAAGGCGCATCTGTACCCATTGAACCAATTGGCTCTTTACCATCTAATGCCATTGGTGCAATAATGGTTTCTAAATCTTCGGTTGAGTAGCCAAATGCTTTTTGGTATTTGAATACTTGCTCGTGTTCAAGATGCGTGAATGTTACACGAGGTTCTGGTAATTCTTCTAGGTTAATTTTATATTTATTTAGCCACTCACCATAAGGTTTTTGTGAGCAAATATTCGCTTTCAAATCACTATCGCTAATGATTTTTCCTTGCTCCATATCTACCACAAACATTTTACCTGGTTGTAAACGGCCATTTTCAATAATAGTGGTTGGGTCTACAGGTAAAGCACCAGTTTCTGATGCCATAATTACACGGTCATCATTAGTAACACAATATCTTGAAGGGCGTAAACCATTTCTATCTAGTGTAGCACCAATTATTTTACCATCTGTAAATGAAATAGAAGCCGGGCCATCCCATGGTTCTTGGAAAGTTGCATGGAATTCGTAGAATGCTTTTTTAATTGGATCCATTTTTTCTGCATTATCCCAAGCTTCAGGAATAAGCATCATCATTACATGTGGTAATGAGCGGCCACAAAGCGTTAATAATTCTATTACGTTATCTAAGCAAGCGCTATCTGATTGACCTTCAAAAATGATAGGTGATAGCATATCCATTTCTTCTTTTGTAAAGTAGGGTGAGAAGAAATGACGCTCACTTGTTTTAAACCAGTTAACGTTTCCTTGTACGGTATTAATTTCACCGTTGTGAGCAATGTAACGAAAAGGCTGCGCCAATTTCCATGAAGGAAAAGTATTGGTAGCAAAACGAGAATGCACCAAACCGTAAGCACTTACCATTCTTTTATCGCTTAAGTCAGGGAAGTAAGTACGTACTTGATGGCTAGTTAACTGCCCTTTGTACACCACAGTTTTGTAAGATAAAGAAGCGATGTAAAAACCTACTTCATCTTTCTTGATGGTATTATTGATAGTATGGCTTGCATAGTTGCGTAGCACATATAATTTTCTCTCGAATGTTTCTACGTCACGTACATGATCTGGACAAGCAATAAAAACTTGCTCCATTTCTGGTTCAACAGATAGGGCAGTAGGGCCAATGTCAAACGTGTTAACTGGTACTTTTCTGTATGCTAAAATTTCGAAGCCTAATTTCTCAGCGGCACGGTTAAAAATGTCACGACACTCTTCTTTTAAGCGCATGTCTTTAGGGAAAAATAAAACACCTACACCATACTTACCGTAAGCTGGTAAATGCACACCTGTTTTCACCAATTCATCAAAGAAAAACTCATGCGTTGTTTGAATCATGATACCTGCACCGTCACCTGTATTGCTTTCGCAACCGCAGGCGCCACGGTGTTCCATGTTTTCTAAAATGGTGAGCGCATCAGAAATGATTTGATGAGACTTGTTGCCCTTTATGTTTGCAACAAAACCAATACCACACGCATCGTGTTCAAAAGCCGGGTCGTATAAACCTGTTGTACTTGCCATCTGAGTTCAAATTAAAAAGTAAGCAATTAATATCGTTTGTTCAGCAAGCTGTCGTTAGCCACCAAAGATAATTCAATGAAATGATTTATTCAATAGATTGTTTCAAAGTTTTGGGCTATTTTGTTAGACAAGATAGTCAAAATGAGTGATTTTTTTATTAATTGTACTAAAAAAACTGTTATTATTAGTTTAGTTTTTGATAAAAGCTGATTAGCGTTTTAACCGTACAAGTGTGCGACGCAACAGTTGCTCAATACATATTCAAAAGTTCGTTTCATAAAAATTAACCGCAAAGAACATAAAGTAAAAACCCACGTAGTTCTCAAAGATTTTGTGCCCTTTGTGGCAGAGCCTTTGTGTTCTTTGCGGTTATAAATTTAAACCGTTTTAATAGTTTTCATTGCTGTCATAGCGCTACGTAAAACATCGCCTACAGCCTCAATTTGATGAGAGCGAATCACTTTGTTTACGGCAATCAATTCTTTATTATCTACACCATTGTCTTTACCATCGTTGTAGTTTTTACCAATAACATCAGTATCAATGTTGGTCATAAAATCGGTTAACAATGGTTTGCAAGCATGGTCAAATAAGTAACAACCATATTCTGCTGTATCAGAAATTACACGGTTCATTTCGAACAATTTTTTACGTGCAATGGTGTTAGCAATCAATGGTGTTTCGTGCAATGATTCGTAATAAGCGCTTTCGGCTTTAATACCGCTTTGTACCATGGTTTCAAATGCCAATTCAACACCTGAACGTACAAAAGCAACCATTAATAAACCATTATCGAAAAATTCTTGCTCGCTGATTTTTACATCACCAGCAGGTGTTTTTTCAAATGCAGTTTCGCCTGTTGCAGCTCTCCAAGTCAATAAGTTTTTGTCATCATTGGCCCAATCTTCCATCATGGTTTTAGAGAAATGACCGCTCATAATATCGTCTTGGTGTTTTTGGAACAATGGACGCATAATGTCTTTCAACTCTTCGCTTAGTTCAAAGGCTTTAATTTTTGCAGGATTGCTCAATCTGTCCATCATTGCTGTAATACCGCCTTGTTTTAAGGCTTCGGTAATTACTTCCCAACCGTATTGAATTAATTTAGAAGCATAACCAGCGTCAATACCTTTTGCAATCATTTTATCGAAAGAAAGGATAGAACCAGTTTGTAACAAGCCACAAAGGATAGTTTGCTCACCCATTAAATCGCTTTTTACCTCAGCAACAAAGCTTGATTTTAACACACCAGCTCTATGACCACCAGTACCTGCAGCATACGCTTTTGCTTGTTCCCAACCTTTACCTTCAGGATCGTTTTCAGGATGCACCGCAATTAAAGTAGGTACACCAAAACCACGAACATACTCTGCACGAACCTCGCTACCTGGGCATTTTGGTGCCACCATAATAACGGTAAGGTCTTTACGAATTTGCATACCTTCTTCTACAATATTAAAACCGTGTGAGTAAGAAAGCGTAGCCCCTTGTTTCATTAAAGGCATAATAGCACTTACCACAGCCGTATGTTGTTTATCAGGCGTCAAGTTTATTACTAAGTCAGCCGTAGGAATTAATTCTTCGTAGCTACCTACAGTAAAGCCATTTTCAGTAGCACTTTTCCAAGATTGACGTTTTTGCTCAATCGCCTCTTTACGCAACGTATACGCTACATCCAAACCAGAATCACGCAAGTTTAAACCTTGGTTTAAGCCCTGAGCACCACAGCCCACAATCACTAATTTTTTACCTTTTAATGCGTTTACGCCATCAGCAAAATGGCTGTTATCTAAAAATTCGCAAACACCCAATTGGTTTAGTTGCTCTCTTAGTGACAATGTGTTAAAATAATTTGCCATCGTTTTCATGCCCCCAGCCCCTAAAGGGGTGTTTTTGGGCGGTTTTAATTGTTATTAAAAATATTTATTTGACCAGCTTTTGTACTACTATTTAACATCGTTGCGTCGCACACTGCAACGTTTTGTACCCGTCTGAACTAGGATTTTGTAGGATTTCCTTGATTTTTGGAATCTTAAAATAGTCACTTAAATAATCCATTTAATCCTCTCAATCATTCCAAATCCAGGTTCAGACAGACATTACATCGTAAACACTTCTTCACCTTGGTTTAAGAATTCGTTTTCAGCTAATTCTTCTGCAGGTTGGTAGGTTTCAAATTCTTTCAGCTTATCGTGAAAACCATTGCTTGCTTTAATGATTGCAACCCTTGCGCTACGTACAAATTCTATTAAGCCATAAGGCGCTAATGCTTCTATTAAACCTTCGGTTTCTTCGCGGTGGCCTGTGGTTTCAAAAATGGTGTAGTCTTTACGAATTACTACCGCTCTTGCACCAAACTCACGTAACAACCGCTCTACTTTAACTTTCTCAGTAATAATATCGGTAGGCACTTTGTACAAGGCAAGTTCTTGCCACACAATTTCTTCGTTGGTATTAAAGTAAGCTTTTAGTACTTCAACTTGCTTTTCTATTTGGCGGCAAAGCTTGCGTACCACGTCTTCATATTCATTAATCAAAATGGTAAAGCGGTGAATACCTTCTGCTTCAGATGGTGATGTGTTTAAACTTTCGATATTAATTTTTCTACGAGAGAAAATGATAGCAATACGGTTTAATAAACCTACTTGGTTTTCTGTGTATACCGTAATTGTAAATTCTTGTTTGCCCCCAGCCCCTAAAGGGGTGCTTGTAGAGCCGTTTATATTTTTATGTTCTGACATTTTATTTGTTTGTATATTTTCGATTGTCAAATTTTTATTCAATCGTTCCAGTGTGCGACGCAACTAATGTTACATTGAAAAACAAAAGCTGGTCAACAAATCCCTTTTCTTACTCCCCTTTAGGGGCTGGGGGCTTTACACTTGATCTCTTGTTAAAACAATTTCCGAAACGCCTCTACCTTGTGGTACCATTGGAAAAACGTTGTCTTCTTTGGCTACCATTACCTCTAGCATGTACGAACCATCGTGGTCAAGCATGGTTTTTAAGGCATTGCGTAAATCTGCTCGTTGGCTAATTTTTGCACCTTCAATGTCGTAGGCTTTTGCAACCATTACATAGTTAGGGCTTTGAATGTCAACGAAAGAGTAACGCTTGTCGTGAAATAATTGCTGCCACTGACGCACCATACCTAAAAACTGGTTGTTTAAAATCAACACTTTTACGTTGATGCCAGTTTGCATAATGGTACCAAATTCTTGGATGGTCATTTGAATACCTCCGTCACCAATAATGGCTACAACAGTGCGCTCTGGTGCACCAAACTTTGCACCAATAGCGGCTGGTAAACCAAAACCCATAGTGCCTGCACCACCAGAAGTAATGTTACTTTTTGATTGGTTGAATTTTGCATAACGGCAAGCTACCATTTGGTGCTGACCAACATCGGTAACAATGATGGCGTCACCATTGGTTAGTTCGTTCAATACATTTACTACCTCGGCCATTGTCATTTCATCATGCGTAGGGTGCATTTCTTTGCTGATGACAACGTCGATTTCTTTCTGTTTGTATTCATGAAATGTATTTAACCATTCGCTGTGTTGTTTAGCTTCAATCAACTTGGTAAGCATTGGTAAGGTTTCTTTACAATCGCCCCAAACTGGTACAGCTGTTTTCACGTTCTTATCTATTTCAGCAGGATCAATATCTAAGTGAACCACTTGTGCTTGCTTAGCATATTTATCTAAACGACCAGTAACACGGTCATCGAAACGCATACCTACAGCAATTAGCACATCACATTCGTTGGTTAATACGTTAGGGCCATAATTACCATGCATACCCAACATACCTACGTTTAATGGATGATCTGTAGGTAAAGCGCTTAAGCCCAAAACTGTCCATGCAGCCGGTAAACCGCCTTTTTCTATAAAAGCTTTAAACTCTTTTTCGGCTTTACCTAAAATAACACCTTGGCCAAAAATCACGAAAGGCTTTTTAGCACTGTTAATGAGCTCAGCAGCTCTTTCAATATATTCTTTACGAATGATTGGTTTAGGGCGGTAACTACGAATGTGATTGCATGGTGTGTAACCAGCATAGTCAAACATTTGAAGCTGTGCATTCTTGGTAATATCTATCAATACAGGGCCAGGTCTGCCAGTTCTAGCAATGTAAAATGCTTTAGCTAAAACATGAGGAATTTCGTTGGCATCAGTAATTTGATAGTTCCATTTAGTTACAGGTGTCGTAATATTTACCACATCTACTTCCTGAAAAGCATCAGTACCTAACAAATGCGCAAACACTTGACCAGTAACACAAACCAATGGTGTGCTATCAATCATTGCATCTGCAAGGCCAGTAACCAAGTTGGTAGCGCCAGGGCCACTTGTTGCAAATACAACACCTACTTTACCAGAGCTACGTGCATAACCCTGACCAGCATGAATACCACCTTGTTCATGACGAACGAGAATGTGTTTCAATTGGTCGTGATAATCGTACAAAGCATCGTATATAGGCATAATAGCACCGCCTGGATAACCAAAAATTGTATCAACACCTTCAGCTATAAATGCCTCAAGAACGGCTTTAGAACCGCTGATGTTGCCCCTAACCCCTAAAGGGGAATCTTTAGCAACCGTTGCTGTATCTATATTTTTTTCAATTAAAATTTCAGTAGTCATAATGTATATACTTTTGTATTTTTATGTTTTTAAATATTCCCCTTCAGGGGCTAGGGGCTTTAAACCCAATTCTTTCTCTATTTGTCCAAGTGTCTTTTTTTGCTTGAGCTTCTACTTTTTCATCTAGTAGATTTTCGAGTGCTTCGTAAATTTGATTCAATTGCGTATCGTGATTGCCAATCCGTTCTTTCAAATCGTGTAATTGTTCTATAATATCACCGTATTGTGCTGCAAATTTTCTTAGAGCGATAAAGGCTCGCACTATTGCAATATTCATTTTGACGGCTTTCTCACTTCGTAAAATGCTAGCTGCCATCGTGATGCCGTGTTCGGTAAAGGCAAATGGTAGTTTACGTGTACCTCCCCAACTTGAAGTCACAAATTGTGACTTCAAGTTGTCAAATTCCTTTTTACTTAATTGAAACATAAATTCTTCAGGAAATCTGTCTATGTTTCTTTTGACAGATTGATTAAAAACCTTTGTTTCAACTTCATACAACGCTGCTAAATCAAAGTCAAACATTACTTTTTGACCTCTAATTTCAAATATTTTTTGCTGTATGATTTGTAATTCCATTTAACATTTACGCTTGATTTGAGGTCACAATTTGTGACTTCAAATTTTGTTACAATATAAAATTCTTTAATCAATCCGATTCTACAAACCCGATAGCTATCGGGTCACGTTCAGACAATCCTAAGCCTCATCTGTTACGCAACCTTCACTAGCATCTTTTACAGTTCTTGCATATTTAAATAGCACACCGTTGGTAACTTTTAAAGCTGGTTGCTGCCATGCTGCTTTACGTTGTGCTAATTCTTCGTCAGAAACTTTAAGCACAATTTTGTTATTGACCGCATCTAATTCTATAATATCATCGTCTTTTACTAAGGCAATCGTACCGCCATCGTAAGCTTCTGGTGTAATGTGACCTACCACAAAACCATGAGAACCACCACTAAATCTACCATCAGTAATTAACGCCACATCTTTACCTAAACCTGCACCCATAATAGCAGAAGTTGGTTTTAGCATTTCAGGCATACCAGGTGCACCTTTTGGTCCTTCGTAACGTATCACTACCACATCACCTTTTTTCACTCTACCATTTGCAATGCCAGCAACCAAATCTTTCTCACCTTCAAACACTCTTGCTGGTCCTTCAAATCGCTCACCTTCTTTACCACTAATTTTTGCAACACTACCTTTTTCAGCAAGATTTCCGTATAAAATCTGTAAGTGACCGGTTACTTTTAATGGTTGCTCAAGTGGGTAAATAATTTTCTGTGTTTCAAAGTTAATTGGCTCTACATCGGCTAAGTTTTCAGCAATGGTTTTACCAGTTACTGTTAAGCAATCACCATGTAGCAAACCCTTGTTCAATAAGTATTTCATTACAGCAGGTACACCACCATGTTGTGGTAAATCTTGCCACAAATATTTACCGCTTGGTTTAAAGTCAGCCAATACCGGTGTGCTATCGCTAATGCGTTGAAAATCGTTTAAGGTAATATCAACGTTCACACTTTTTGCCATCGCAATCATGTGTAACACAGCATTGGTACTACCGCCAAAAATCATGATGGTTCTAATCGCATTTTCAAACGCTTTTTTAGTCATGATGTCTCTTGGCTTAATATCTTTTTCAAGCAATACTTTTATCGCTCTACCTGCATCTAAACATTCGTTTCTTTTAGCCTCGCTCACAGCAGGGCTAGATGATGAATAAGGTAAACTCATACCCATTGCTTCAATAGCTGAAGCCATGGTATTTGCAGTGTACATACCGCCACAAGCACCAGCACCTGGGCAACTGTGCTTGATCACTTCTTTAAAATCTTCTGGTGTAATGTTGCCTGCTAATTTTTTACCCAAAGCTTCAAAAGCCGAAATAATATTTAGTTCTTCACCTTTATAATGACCAGCAGCAATAGTACCACCATACACCATAATAGCAGGGCGATTTAAACGACCCATTGCCATAATAGCGCCGGGCATATTTTTATCGCAACCAGGTATGGTAATCAAGCCATCGTAGTAAAAACCACCACACATACTTTCAATGCTATCAGCAATTAAATCGCGGCTCACAAGGCTATAACGCATACCATCAGTACCATTGCTCATACCATCGCTAATGCCAATGGTATTAAAAATCAAACCCACTAAATCATTTTTCCAAACACCTTCTTTTACCACTTTTGCAAGGTCGTTCAAGTGCATATTGCAAGTGTTACCATCGTAACCCATGCTAGCAATACCTACCTGTGCTTTTTTCATATCATCATCTGTTAAGCCAATACCGTAAAGCATGGCCTGCGCAGCAGGTTGTGTTTCGTCTTGCGTAAGTGTTTTCGAATATTTATTCAATTCGCTCATTGTATATTTTATTTCTTTTGTTATCAGCTTTTGTTTTTCAATTTAGCATCGTTGCGTCGCACACTGCATCGGTTTGATACGTTATTGAACTTCAGTTTCTAGTTGCAAATAATCCGTTTTCATCAGCTCAATCTGTGTCATCAGCGTTCCTATCATTCTACACCTAAAACCTCATTCAAAACCACTTCTTTATTTTCTATTACCAAGTTCTTATACACTAGTTGAATTTCTCTGCTCAATGTATCGTTCCAGTTTTTAGCAAATGGTTGATTGTCAATACTTTCAATACCTATTACTTCAGCAGCTGTACCACAGAAAAAAGCTGCATCAGCACCATATATTTCAGCAACGGTGAAGCGTTTTTCAATCACTTCAATGTTTAAGTCGCTGCATATCTCTAATACTGTAGCTCTTGTAATACCTGGTAAAATATTGCCTAAGCTTGGTGTAAAAAGTTTACCATCTTTCTCATAAAACACATTCGCACCAGGCGCTTCAGCGGCAAAGCCTTCAATGTCTGTTAACAATGCTTCATCAAAGCCTTTGGCTTTTGCTTCTTGGCTTGCCATAATCGAGTTGACATAATGACCACCTGCTTTTGCGGTCATTGTAAACCCTTTTGGATTTGGACGCTGAAAAGAAGATGTCATTACTCGCAACAATTTTGTACCTAAAAAAGGTTGCATTTCCCAAGCTTGTATGGTTAAATGCGACTCAGTGTTTAGGTTAAAACTCATATTAGCTGGTGCATAAACCAGAGGTCTTATATAAGCATCACCAAGGTTATTGTCTGCTAGTACTTTGTAAGTCGCTTCAATCAGTTCTTCAACCGTCCATTTGTAAGGCATGTTCAAGGCTTCAGCAGAAGCTTGCAAGCGTACAAAATGCTCAACTGGTTTAAATATTTTAGTGCTACTATCAACGGTTTTGTAAGAGCGAATACCTTCAAAAACTGAATAGCCATAGTGCATAGACTGGCTATACAAATCAATTTTTGCATCTGCTGCTTTCACAAACGTTCCGTTGTGATAAATGATGGTGTTCTCGTTGTAGTAACTCATATAGCCCCTCCAAACCTCCCCAAAGGGGTGGCTTTTGATTGTTGATTAATTTAATACGGTTTCTAAATTCAGAGCTTTTCTTAGCCCTTCCTTTGGAAGGGTTGGGAAGGCTCGGCAAAAAAAAACCGCCTCGTAGAGGCGGTTTAGTATGCTAATTTTTTAATTGAATTATATACAATTTCCACCTCCAATACTTGCAGGAATAATAAGAACCACCACCACAATAATTATTGCAGTTTTGATGATTAATTTATTAAGTCTGTCTTGTAACATAGAAGTAATTTGATGCTGTAAACATAACTACTTCTATGTAAAATGCAAAGAACTTTTTTATTCGTGACGTTAATGATGATAGTGACTGAATGAATTTTTAGATATGCTGAAATCTGTTCTGAAAGCTCCAGTGTGCGACGCAACAAATGTTGAAGTAACTACAACTGCTGGCTACATAAAAAAACACCCAATAATCATATCATCTTTATCATTTTAATCAGCGGTTATTTTATATCACTGTCGATTTGCGCAACATGATATTTTCTTGATTCACATCGCCTTCTATTTTATCACCTACATAATCAGCAATTAATTCGCCTAATGTTGAGGTAAAATAAAAGTTGATGGGGTCAATATCTTTAGTAACAAAATTGTTTGTCAACGTCCAATTTACGGCTGCACGAACCTTGTCGGCTTCTTTGTGTAAACCAAAGTAGTCAAGCATCATAGCGGCCGATAAAATAGAACCAATAGGGTTGGCAATGTCTTTACCAGCAGCTAGAGGGTAAGAACCATGAATAGGCTCGAACAAAGCCGTGATATTGCCAATAGAAGCCGATGGCGCCATACCTAAAGCACCGCCAATAGCGCAAGCCTCGTGGCTGATAATATCGCCAAATAGGTTCTCTGTCAATATTACATCAAACTGTTTTGGGTTTAATATTAGCTTCATAGATGCATTGTCTGCATACATGTAATCTACCGTAACATCAGTGTATTGTGTTGCGATGGCTTGTATTGTTTTGCGCCACAAACGAGAGGTTTCTAAAACGTTTGCCTTGTCAATAAGCGTTAACTTTTTTCTTCTTTGTTGTGCTGCTTTAAAAGCTAAATGCGCAATGCGTTCTATTTCTTCAACGGTGTAAATTGAAGTGTCTTCAGCTACTTTACCATCGTCACTTAAGGCCTTATCGCCAAAGTAAATACCACCAGTTAATTCACGATAAACAACCAAGTCTATACCATCTAAATTTTTAGGATTTA
The DNA here is from genome assembly GCF_056745525.1 of Parasediminibacterium sp. HNIBRBA5674. Classification (NCBI taxonomy): domain Bacteria; kingdom Pseudomonadati; phylum Bacteroidota; class Chitinophagia; order Chitinophagales; family Chitinophagaceae; genus Parasediminibacterium; species Parasediminibacterium sp. HNIBRBA5674. The sequence goes on from NZ_JBQWIE010000023.1 coordinate 62,944, forward strand.
GTGGTGACAAATGCTTGATGTTTGGGTATAAGATGGTAGGACGAATATTGGCAAATAATTGCAACACTTTTCTCAATTTCAACAAGCCTTGTTCTGGACGAACTTTTGCAGATGGATCGTTATCATATTTAGGATGACCGATGGCACCAAACAAAATAGCATCGCTTTCAAGGCAAACTTCTATGGTTTCGTCTGGTAGTGGATTGCCTGTTTTTTCTATGGCATCTGCACCCATTAAGCAAAACTTATAGCTAAACTCGTGGCCATACTGTTCGGCCACAGCGTTTAATACTTTTATGGATTGTTGGGTAACTTCTGGGCCAATACCATCACCTAATATAACTGCAATATTTTTTTTCATGCCCCTAGCCCCTGAAGGGGAATTTTTAAAATAGCTTTTATTTGCAGTATTCATTTATAAAATGTATTTCCTGAGTCTTAAAATTTCAATTAAGCAGTTGCTGTAACACCCTTTAGGGCAGGGGTAGCCATTTTATGTAAATCTTCGTCCATTACTTCTTTTTTGCTATCGGCTACTTGCAAAAACTGCTCGTACAAAGCATCTACTTCGTTACGTGTAAATTGATAGCCTAACTTGTGAAAACGGAACGCCAATGCACTACGGCCGCTACGAGCTGTTAACACAATTTTAGATGTATCTGCACCAACTTCTGCTGGGTTCATAATCTCGTAAGTAGTTGCTTCTTTTAAGAAACCATCCTGGTGAATACCACTTGAATGTGAAAATGCATTGGCACCAACAATAGCTTTGTTTGGTTGCACTTGCATACGCATAGTTTCGCTTACCAAACGGCTAAGTGGATGTAATTTTTTGCTGTTAACACGGGTTTGTAAACCAAGCTGGTGTTGCTTTATAATCATTACCACTTCTTCTAATGATGTGTTACCAGCACGTTCACCAAGACCATTGATGGTACACTCAATTTGACGAGCACCTGCAATAACACCTGCAATTGAATTGGCTGTAGCCAAACCTAAATCGTTGTGACAATGGCAGCTTAAAATGGCTTTATCAATGTTAGGTACATTGTTTTTTAGGTAAGAAATGATAGCAGCGTACTGATGTGGCAAGCAATAACCTGTAGTATCAGGAATATTAACCACCGTTGCGCCAGCAGCAATAACGGTTTCTACTAATTTGGCAAGAAAAGAAATATCTGCACGACCGGCATCTTCAGCGTAAAACTCTACATCGTCTACGAAGTTTTTACTCCAAATAACGGCTTGTTTAGCACGGCCTAAAATATCTTCTCTTGTAGTGTTGAACTTGTGTTTGATGTGAATATCAGAAGCGCCAATACCTGTGTGAATACGAGGTCTTTGAGCATATTTTAACGCTTCAGCAGCTACTTCAATATCTTTTTGTACGGCACGAGTAAGCCCACAAATAGTAGCGTTTTTAACTATTTTAGAAATCTCATTAACGCTTTCAAAATCGCCAGGCGATGAAATAGGAAAACCTGCTTCAATAATATCTACACCTAACTCTTCAAGAGCTAAAGCCAACTCAATTTTCTCTTTTGTATTTAGCTTACAGCCTGGCACTTGTTCGCCATCGCGTAGGGTAGTATCGAAAATATATACATGTTCTTGTGACATGGAACGACAATTTTTTTAAGTAATAAAACTTTGTCTATTGAAATTTTACAAGCAATAGCATACGAACTTACCTTGCATTACTTTATAAAATCTGCCAAATTTGGTTGTGTTTTACAGGGTATAAATGGTGGTAATGCTTGTGAAAGTGAATGCTGACAAGAGTTTTAGCTAAATTTAATTACGATGCCTAACAGAAGTACAGATAACTTATTTCAACTAATAAAGTCGCTTGAAAAAGGCGAAAAGCGTAATTTTAAGCTATATGTACAGCGAAATTCTGCCGATGATAATTTGAAGATTATTCAACTATTTGATGCGCTAGACAAGCTAACAGAATATGACGAAACGGCTTTATTGAAAAAAGTACCTGCTATTTCTAAGCAGCAATTATCTAATGCCAAGGCGCATTTGTATAAGCAAATATTGAGCAGTTTACGACTATTGAAAGATGATGACAACATAGATATTCAGTTGCATGAGCAAATGGATTTTGCCAAAATATTGTATAACAAAGGCTTGTATTTTCAGAGTTTAAAAGTATTGGACAGAATAAAAGACATTGCCAAACAACACAACCAAATTACATTTCAGCTACAGGCGGTAATTTTTGAGAAGAAAATTGAAGCACTACATATTACACGAAGCATTGGCAATAGGGCAGAGGCTTTAAGTGCAGAAAGCGATACGATTAATCAACATTTAAGTTTAATAGGCAAACTATCTAACCTTGCGTTGCAGATGTACGGTTGGTATATTCAACATGGCCATGCAAGAGATAAAAAAGATGTACACGCTATTCAATCTTTTTTTGAAACCAACTTGCCTGTTTATCGCATAGAAGAAATGGGCTTTTATGAGAAATTGTATTTGTACCAAGCTTACTGTTGGTATGGCTTTATTCTGCAAGACTTGCTAATGTATTATCGTTACACCAAAAAATGGGTTGAGTTGTTTGATGACGTGCCTTTTATGCAAACCATAGAAGCAGGTCAATATATAAGAGGTATGCACAACTTGCTAAGTGCACATTTTAACCTTAATAATATTGATAAATTTGAAACAGACCTGCAACGTTTTGAGCGATTTGCAGCATCTGATGCGGCTAAAAGTACGCACAATGCTGCTATACAAACCTTTGTGTATTTGCACATTAGTAAAATAAATAAGCACTTTCTGCAAGGCACATTTACCGAAGGTTTAGAATTGGTGTCTTATATAAATGAACAGCTAAAAGCGTATGAGCTGCACCTTGACAAGCACAGAGTTTTAGTATTTTATTACAAAATAGCTTGCTTGTATTTTGGTAGTGGCGACAATGAAAAAGCTATAGACTATTTGAATAAAATTATCCATTGGAAAGTGAATCTGCGTACCGATTTGCAGTGTTATGCACGTTTGCTACACCTAATTGCACATTATGAACTAGGTAATTACGAATTGCTTGAGTATTTAATTAAATCAGTGTATCGTTTTATGGCAAAAATGAATAACCTAAGTACGGTAGAAGAAGAGGTATTTAAGTTTATTCGTAAGTCATTCTCTTTATCACCTAAAAAGTTGATACCAGCCTTTGTGACACTGAAAGAGAAACTTGAAAAGCTTGAGGGCAATCCATTAGAAAGCCGCAGTTTTATGTATTTAGATATTATTGGCTGGCTAGAGAGCAAGATAAATAATGTACCTGTGCAAGAAATACGACGACAAAAATTTTTCGAAGGCAGAAAGGGTAGTGGAGTAAAGGGGTAATATGTAACTAAAAAAAGCCGATACAATTGATTCGTATCGGCTTTTTTTAAAAGAGTTGTAAATTATAACCCTTGTGCAATTTTTTGTCTTACTCTAGCAATGTCTGCGTCGCAGTATTTATTGCCTTGTGCTTTAGCTTTTAAATACCATTCTAAAGCTTTTTTAAAGTCTTGCTTTACTGACATACCGTTTTCATAATACGCAGCTACATTTTTTGTTGCATCAACATCGCCTACAGGTTTACCGTTAGCTGAACCTTTGGTATAATAATAAAACGCTGCATCTTGGTCAGCTACAATGCCTTCACCATTCTGTAGCATAAGGCCATATCTAAAGGCACTAGAAAATTTAGAAGGAATGTCGCTAGTACAATTAGCACCTCTTTCCCAATAAAATCTTGCAGCATTAATATCGTTGGCTTTGTACGCATCCCAACCTTTCATGAAATAAACATGCGCACTATCATTTTTGTCTTCTAAATCGTATTTGGTGCCGCCTTTTGTTGCTGTTACCGCTTTGCGCACTATTGGCTTACTTTGTGCCATACCTAACGCAGGTATGATAGAGCAACAGATAATAAAGAATTTTTTCATCGCTTTACACAAAATGTTTTAAGTTAAGGTTTTTGGTTAAAAGTCCTAATAATTAGCTGCAAATATCAATATTTTTAGAACAATCATTGCAATATTAATACGCAGTACTTGCTGCTTAAGCTTGCAATAACGCTTAATTGTTGTTTTTATTGTAGTAAAATATAAATTTATAACATATTTCTAACTGTTTACTTGTATCAATTGTTTTTGCAATTAAGACTTGTTTAGTATTTTCAAATCATTTTACCAAATCTTTCATTTTTTGGTTTAAGTATGTACCCTTACCTTTGCCGCCTTAACAATTTTGGAGTATTGTATCCCTTTTATTTTACGGTTTAGGTTAGACTGCAACTTGTCTTGACATTCAACGTGTTAAGAACGTACAAGTCTTCTGCAATGGAAACCAAACGATGTGTTTAAAACCGGTGGTACTTCAAATCAAAACTCGATATTAGGATATGGCTATCAAAAGAGACAATCGTCCAAAATCAACATTTTCTCAAATTACCATTAGTTTGGCTTCGCCTGACAGCATCTTAGAAAGAAGCTTTGGTGAAGTATTAAAGCCTGAAACCATTAACTACCGTACCTACAAACCAGAGCGTGATGGTCTGTTTTGTGAAAGGATTTTTGGGCCGGTAAAAGATTACGAATGTGCTTGTGGTAAGTACAAACGTATTCGTTATAAAGGCATTGTTTGCGACCGTTGTGGTGTAGAAGTTACTGAGAAAAAAGTACGTCGTGAGCGTTTAGGTCATATTAAATTAGTAGTACCAGTAGTTCATATTTGGTACTTCAAAAGTTTGCCTAACAAAATTGGTTACTTACTAGGTATGAGTTCTAAGAAATTAGAAACCATCGTTTACTACGAACGTTACGTGGTATTACAACCTGGTATCAAAGACAATTTTGCCCCTGGCGATTTGTTAACTGAAGAAGAATATTTAGATTTATTAGATACTTTACCAAAAGATAATCAGTATTTACCTGATGAAGATCCTCAAAAATTCATTGCTAAAATGGGTGCTGAGGCTGTTCAAGGTTTATTGGCTAGATTAGATTTGGATGAACTTAGCTTTAGCTTACGTAATGCTGCGGCAAACGAAACTTCACAACAACGTAAAGCAGATGCTTTAAAGCGTTTGAGCGTTGTAGAAGGCTTTAGAGACAGTTCTGAGCGTATTGCAAATAGTCCTGAATGGATGGTAATGCAATACATCCCTGTTATTCCACCAGAATTACGTCCTTTGGTGCCTTTGGATGGTGGTCGTTTTGCATCATCAGATTTGAACGATTTATACCGCCGTGTAATTATCCGTAACAACCGTTTAAAGCGTTTGTTAGAAATTAAAGCACCTGAAGTTATCTTACGTAACGAAAAACGTATGTTACAAGAAGCTATTGATAGCTTGTTTGATAACTCACGTAAATCGAACGCTGTAAAAGCAGAAGGGGGCCGTGCTTTAAAATCTTTAAGTGATGTACTTAAAGGTAAACAAGGTCGTTTCCGTCAGAACTTGTTGGGTAAACGTGTTGACTATTCTGGTCGTTCGGTTATCGTTGTAGGTCCTGAAATGAAAATGCATGAATGTGGTTTGCCAAAAGATATGGCAGCTGAATTGTTCAAGCCGTTTATCATTAGAAAATTAATAGAAAGAGGTATTGTAAAAACAGTAAAATCAGCTAAGAAATTAGTAGATAAAAAAGAAGCTGTTATTTGGGATATTCTTGAGAATATATTGAAAGGTCATCCGATATTATTAAATCGTGCCCCTACGTTGCACCGTTTGTCTATCCAATCTTTCCAACCGAAATTAATTGAAGGTAAAGCCATCCAACTTCACCCGTTGGTAACTGCATCTTTCAACGCCGATTTCGATGGTGACCAAATGGCGGTACACGTGCCTTTGAGCAATGCTGCTATCATGGAAGCCCAATTATTAATGTTGTCTTCTCACAACATTTTGAACCCACAAAATGGTACGCCAATCACCCTTCCTTCTCAGGACATGGTACTTGGTTTGTATTACATTACAAAGGGTAAAAAATCAACACCAGAAGAACCAATTAAAGGTCAAGGCATGGCTTTCTATAGCCTTGAAGAAGTAATTATTGCTTATAATGAAGGTGCTGTAGACTTACACGCTAACATTAAGGTAAGAACAATGGTGCGTGAAAAGGGTGTATTGGTAAAAAAATTATTAGATACAACTGTTGGTCGTGTGCTATTTAACCAATTTGTGCCTGTAGAAGTTGGTTTTGTAAACCAATTATTAACTAAGAAAAGTTTAAGAGAAATTATTGGTGATATTATTAAAATTACCAACGTTCCTAAAACTGCTAAATTCTTAGATGAAATTAAAACCTTAGGTTTCCGTATGGCCTTCCGTGGTGGTTTAAGTTTCAGTGTAAATGACTTGTTAGTTCCTGAATTAAAAGCTGAGTTATTAGAAACTGCTAAAAACGACGTTGAAGAAGTTTGGGAAAACTATAATATGGGTCTTATTACCAATAACGAACGTTACAACCAAGTTATTGATATTTGGGGTCGTGTGGATATGCGTATTACCGAATCTTTAATTCGTGAAATGGCTACCGATAAACAAGGTTTCAACTCGGTTTACATGATGTTGGATTCTGGTGCTCGTGGTAGTAAAACACAGGTTAAGCAGTTAGTAGGTATTCGTGGTTTGATGGCAAAACCTCGTAAGAGTGGTTCATCAGGCAGCGAGGTTATTGAAAACCCAATTTTGAGTAACTTTAAAGGTGGCTTGAACGTATTGGATTACTTTATCTCTACCCACGGTGCTCGTAAAGGTTTGGCCGATACTGCCTTGAAAACAGCCGATGCGGGTTACTTAACTCGTCGTTTGGTGGACGTTGCTCAAGACGTGGTTATTGCTGAGGATGATTGTGGTACTTTACGTGGTATTGCTACTTCTGCATTAAAAGATAATGAAGATATTATTGAACCATTAGCTGATAGAATTGAAGGTCGTACATCATTGCACGATGTAATCAATCCTTTAACTGATGAAATATTGGCTGTTGCTGGTGTTGAAATAAGTCACGATACTGCTGTTGCAATTGAAGATTCTGGCATAGAAACTGTAGAAATACGTTCTGTATTAACATGTGAAGCCAAACGCGGTGTGTGTGTAAAATGTTATGGTAAAAACTTGGCAACAGGTTATTTAGCACAACGTGGTGATGCGGTAGGTATCATTGCTGCACAATCAATTGGTGAGCCTGGTACACAGTTAACCCTACGTACTTTCCACGTGGGTGGTGTTGCTGGTAGTGCTTCTATTGAAAGTTCATTAAACGCTAAGTTTGATGGTACTATTCAATTTGATGGTTTACGAACAGTAACTGCTATCAATGCAGAAGGTAACAAGGTTCAAATTGTTATCGGCCGTACTGGTGAGGTGAGAATTATGGACGTAAAAAATGATCGTTTATTAATTACCAACAACGTCCCTTATGGTTCTACTTTACAAGTAAAAGATGGCCACCAAATTAAGAAAGGTGAATCTATTTGTACTTGGGATCCTTTCAACAACGTCATCGTTGCAGAATACGCAGGTAACGTACAGTTTGATGGTATCTTAGACGGTGTAACTTTCCGTGAAGAGAGTGATGAACAAACTGGTCACCGTGAAAAAGTGGTTATTGAAACAAAAGATAAAACCAAGATTCCTACTATTATTGTTAATGGAAAAGAACACAAACATTACAACTTACCTGTAGGCAGTCACATTGCTGTTGAAGAAGGCGATGAAGTTAAAGCTGGTCAAATTTTGGTTAAAATACCACGTGTACTTGGTAAATTAAGAGATATCACGGGTGGTTTGCCACGTGTAACTGAGTTATTCGAGGCAAGAAATCCAGGTAATCCGGCTGTAGTATGCGAAATTGATGGTGTAGCTACATTTGGTAATATCAAACGTGGTAACCGTGAAATTTCGGTAGAAAGTAAAGATGGTGTTACTAAAAAATACTTAGTGCCATTGTCTCGTCAAATTCTAGTACAAGATGCTGATTTCGTGAAAGCAGGTGCACCATTATCTGATGGTCAAATTGCTCCAGCAGATATATTAACTATTCGTGGTCCATTTGCAGTACAAGAGTACGTGGTAAATGAAATTCAGGAAGTTTATCGTTTACAAGGTGTGCGTATCAATGATAAGCACGTTGAAGTAATCGTTAGACAAATGATGAAAAAAGTAGAAATTGTAGACGCTGGCGATACTAAATTCTTAGAAGAAGATCTAGAAGATAGGTTTGATTTTATTGATGAAAACGATAGAGTTTACGATAAAAAAGTAGTTACTGAATCTGGTGAAAGTACCAAGTTTAGAGCTGGTCAAATTGTTACTTTACGTGAGTTAAGAGAAGAAAACTCAATTTTACGTCGTGCTGATAAGAAATTAGTTGAAGTACGTGATGCAAGACCTGCCACTGCGCAACCAGTATTGCTAGGTATTACTAAAGCGTCTTTAGGTGTACAAAGCTGGATTTCTGCGGCTTCTTTCCAAGAAACAACCAAAGTATTAAGTACTGCGGCTATTCAAGGTAAGGCAGATTATATGTTAGGCTTAAAAGAAAACGTTATTACTGGCCACTTAATTCCTGCTGGTACTGGTCAACGTGAATTCGATAACCTAATTGTAGGTAGCAAAGAAGAATACGAAGTATTATCTGCTACAAGAGAAGCAATGAACTTTGATGATGATGAATAAGTAAGTTTTATTCTTTAATAGAAAAGGCGGAAAGTTAAAAACTTTCCGCCTTTTTAATTTAAAAAAAATGATATATGCTTAACGCTGAAACACTAGTAACCTATTTTGAAATGTTGCCACATCCTGAAGGTGGGTACTACAAAGAAACTTATAGAAGCGATGAGTTGATTGCGCACAATGCTCTGCCTGAAAGGTTTGCAGGCGAAAGATTTTTTAGCACTGCTATTTATTTTTTATTAGAAAAAGGTAACTTTTCTGGCTTTCACAAAATTCAAAGTGATGAATGCTGGCATTTTTATGCTGGTGAAACTTTATTGATTTATGTGCTTCATCACAATGGCAGTTTAGAAATAATTAAGCTTGGTAATAATGTACTAAATGGTGAGGTTTTTCAAGCGGTTGTACCAGCGGGTTGTTGGTTTGCAAGCGAACCTGCACCTAATTCTGAGTTTAGTTTTGTAGGCTGTACCGTTGCACCAGGCTTTGATTTTGCAGATTTTGAACTAGCAAAAGCTGAAGAATTGGTAAAAGTATTTCCACAACACGAGGCTGTGATAGCAAGGCTTTGCAGATTATAAGCTACTTAAATTAACCCTTTTAAATGTAGCATATAATAGCCTAAAACACAAATAGCAAGTACCACACAGATAGATATAATTAGCCACTGATTGTCGGCAAGTTTGCGCTTTGCTTTACGTTGTTTTTTTGTAGCAATTTGCTTTTGTAGCTGATAGTTTAGCTGCTCTACATAAGTGCTTAACTGTGCTTTGTTAGATAGATTTTCTAAGCCTTCTACAGCATCATTGGTAAAGTCATCTTCAAGCATTTGTAACTCTATTGCATGGCGTTCTTCATCTGATAAATTACCTTCTAAATAATTCATCAGTTGTTCGTCATTCAACTCATCATCGTGCAATATGTTGGTTACATCTGCCATTGTTCGTGGTTACATTTTCTTTTCTACCAAGTTTTTTAAATTACGCTTACCATTTTGAATGTGGCTTTTTACCTGCATCATGGTAAAACCTGTTTGTTCTACTATTTGCACGTAGCTTTTCTTTTGCAAATAAAATAAAGTTACACAGGTTTTTTGGTCAGGCTGCAAGTATTGTAAACATTCTTCTATTTGCGATAGTGTTTTTTCTTTTTGTTGCAAAGCATGTATGTCAAATTCTTCATTTGCCATAGGCTGCACATTGTCTACATCTACAAATACATGCTTCTCTCTTAGCTTCATTAAACAGTGGTTTTTTGCCACCATATATAGCCAGCTTTTAAAATAATCTACTTTGTATTTTTGAAGTTCAGTAATAGCTTTTAAGAATATTTGCTGCACAGCATCTTTAGCCGTTTCTTCGTTTTTTAAATACTTCATGCACACACCAAATAGCAGCAACGTGTAGCGTTGTAGCAAAATGCCCAACCAAAAATTATTACCGTCTTCGGCAAATTTTTGTAGCAATTCAGTTTCGGTGATATGTTGATATTTGTCTGTGTTCACAAGTAATAAATCACAATGATAACAGTTTAGATGCAGCAAAGTATAATTTCCATAACTTGTTTGTAAAATAATTAAAGGATGCGTTTTGTAGCAAGCATAGTGGCTGTTTGTCCGTTGCGTAAAGAGCCCGACCATACAAGTGAAATGACTAGCCAACTATTACTTGGTGAATATGCTGAGGTATTGGAAATTCAAAAAGAATTTGTTCAAATTAAATGCTTGTACGATGGTTATATCGGTTGGTGTCAGCGGGTACAACTAGCTCTTATTGATGAGGTTGTTACAACTACTCTGTTTGTGGTGACTGAATTTGCTAAAGTGCACATTAATCAACAGCCTTGCCGTGTAAGCATTGCTACGCCTGTATTTCAGCAGTCTTTAGCTTTTAATCATTTTACAGTTGATTATACTAATATAGAAACACTTGATGCCAGGGCAAACGCATCTAAATTTCTTTAAAGAGTATATTTTCTAAGAACTTATCGTTTAATATACACATCATCCTTT